>JBKPMQ010000270.1:0-8910 GCA_046732235.1 Actinomycetota bacterium | reverse complement strand
GCGTCCGGCCGTCGCGGTCGCGGCTGCGGCGGCGGGCCGGTTCCGCCAGAGCCAGACCACGTCCCGGCCGAACGACTCCGCCAGCATGGCGAGCGCGACGGCGAGCGCGATCCGGTTGAGGGTGAGCGGCAGGACGTCCGCCGCGGCGACCGTGAGGACGATGCCCTCTGTCGCCGCGACGGTCTTGCGCCAGTCGCGCCGCGGCAGCTCGGCGCGTATCCATGGGAGCGGCCACCCGGCGGCGAGGAACGCGTAGCGCGCGAGGCCGATGGCGAGCACCCACGCGCCGGCGATCGGCGCGACGTACACGCTCAACGCGAGGATCAGGAACGCGTCGACCTCGCCATCGAGGCGGGCGCCCAGCTCGGACACCGTGCCGGTGCGGCGCGCGACTTCGCCGTCGACGTAGTCGAGCGCGAGCGCGACCGCCGCGAGCGCGACGAACAGGACGACCGGGACGCCGCGCACGAACGAGTCCGCCGTCAGCGCGGCGACGCCGAGGGCGAGCGTCGCGCGGACGAGCGTGACCCATCCCGCCGGTCCGAGCCGGCCCGTCCGGTCGCGGATGAGGCCGTGCGCGAGCGTCGCGTCGACGAGCGCGGCGGACACGAGCCCGGCGATCCACCCGGCGGGCCCGAGCCCGACCGTGACTGCGATCGCTGCGAGGAGCACGACCTGGCCGACCAGCCCGCTCACCGGGCCGGTCCGAACCGCCCGCAGCGTCCCTCCGTACTCTCTCATTCGAAGTGGAACTACTGAGAACGCGGAAAATCGGATCGGAGCCGCCGTGAGGCAGGACGACCGCGCGCCCTTCGATCGGGCCCTGCAGCGGGCCCGAGAGGCCGCCTTCGCCCCCGGCGAGTACGTCGAGCAGGAGAGCTTCATGCGGGCCGCGGAGATCCGGGCGCTGGCCGAGCGGGCCGGGATCGCGGCGGGCATCTCCGTGCTCGATCTCTGCTGCGGCGTCGGGGGGCCGGGGCGGCTCGTCACGCGTGAGCATGGCTGCCGCTATCTCGGGATCGATTCCAGCCCGAGCGCCGTCGAGATCGCATCGCAGCGGGCCCGCGGCCTGCCGTGCCGCTTCGAGGTGGGTGCGGTGCCGCCGCTCCCCGCGGGCACGTTCGACGTGGTGCTCCTGCTCGAGACGATGCTCGCGTTCCCGGACAAGGAGTCGCTGGTCCGTGGCGTTGCCGGCGCGCTCGCTCCCGGCGGGCGGTTTGCGTTCACGCTGGAGGAGGGCCGGGCGCTCCGGGAGCTCGAGCGGGCGCGCATGCCCGACGCTGACACGGTCTGGCTGATCCCGCTCGAGGAGATGCGGGCGATCCTCGCGCGGGCCGGCCTGGCCGTGACGTGGCAGAAGGACTGCAGCCGGTCCCACCGCGCCGTGGCGGATTCGCTGACCGGGGCGTTCGCCGCCGACGGGCCCGCCATCGCGGCGCAGCTCGGCCGGCGCGCGCTGGCCGACCTGCTGACCGCCCATCGCCTCTGGAGCGAGTGGCTCGCGACCGGCCGCGTCCGCAAATTCGCGCTCGTGGCCGAAAAATCGGGGTCTGACCCCGAACGTCGGCCGTGACACGTCTGTTGCAGTTCCGTTCGGGGTCTGACCCCGCTGCTGGGTGCCTGCGCTATCCGCGGGCGCGCTCGAGGCCGTCCAGCACGAGGTGGACGAGCTCGTCTGGCCGGTTGGTGATCCCGATCGCGTCGCCCGGCGTGCCTCGACTCCGGTCGAGGTTCATGATGTAGAACGCGACCGGCTCGAAGTGCTCCGTCGCCCGCATCTGCTTCAGAAACGTGATGCCGGCGTCGGAGCCCCCGGCGCGGGCGATGTCCGAGATCACGAGGTCGAAGTCGGCGCGCCCCAGCATCTCGAGCCCTTCCTCCGAGCTGCGGGCCAGGTCGATCATGATGCCGAGCGAACGAAGGAGCTTCCGCTCCAGGATGTTGTTCCCGGGTGCGTCGTCCACCCACAGGATCCGGGCCCCGTGGGTGATGGCCGCGTCTCGCCCGGCGCGGCGAAGGACGCGGCTTCGGTCGGCGTCGGGAACGGGTGCCGTGCCCCGCTCCGCGATCGCATCGTCGAGCTGCTCGCGAAATGTGAGCTCGATCCCTCCGGGGAGCTTCACGCTCGCGAGCAGGCGGGCGAGCTCGTCGCGGTGGCGGTAGCCGAACACCAGCACACTCGCGGCCAGGAGAACCCAGAGAAGCGCTGCGACCTGCCCGACGATCTCATCCCTCCCGCCCGAACGGCCGCATCATCGCAGACCCGAACGGCCGCTGGCTGGAGCGAAACCCAGCCTAACCGTGAAGTAGGGATCTAGAATTGCCCTACCCGCGCGACTCCGCGACGCGCCGCCGCAGGAACCGCCGTTCGGGCTCGGTGCGGGTGAGCTCGAGGGCGCGCTCGTACTCGGCCCGCGCCTCGTCGGTCCGGCCGAGCCGGCGCAGGAGGTCGGCGCGGGTCGAGTGGAAGTACTGGTACCCGTCGAGGTCGAGCCCATCGACGAGCTCGAGCCCGGCCTGAGTGCCCGCCGCCTCGGCCACGGCGATCGCCCGGTTAAGCTCGACGACCGGTGAGCCGGTCAGGCGGACGAGCTCGCCGTAGAGCGCGGCGATCCGGGGCCAGTCGCGCGGCTCCTGCATGTGGCACGAGGCGATCGCCGCCTGGATCACGTACGCGCCGCGGCCCTGGAGCGCGAAGGCGCGGTCGAGCGCGTCCCGTCCACGGGCGATCTTGGCGGTATCCCAGCGACGATGATCCTGATCTGCCAGCAGGACGAGCTCGCCGTCCCGGAACCGGGCCCCGCGCCGGGCGTCGTCGAGCAGCATCAGCGCGAGCAGCCCGTGCACCTCGGGCTCGTCCGGCATCAGCTCGGCGAGCGCCGCGCCGAGCCGGAGCGCCTCCGCCGCGAGATCGACACGGCCGCCGTACCCCTCGTTGAAGATCAGGTAGACGACGGTGAGCACCGCCCCGAGTCGCTCGGGCAGCAGATGCGCGTCCGGCACGCGGAAGGGGATGCCGGCGTCCCGGATCTTGCGCTTCGCCCGCGAGAGCCGCCGCTTCATCGTCTCCTCGGGAACGAGGAACGCGCGCGCGATCTCCTCGGTGCGGAGCCCCCCGAGGGCGCGCAAGGTCAGCGCGACCTGCGCCTCGAGGCCAAGCGCCGGATGGCAGCAGGTGAAGACGAGCTCCAGCCGCTCGTCAGGGAAGAACGTGTCGTCCATCTCGTCCTCCACCGCCCCGGGCGGCTCGAGCAGGCGCGTCTTCTCGGCGAGCGTCCGTTCGCGGCGCAGCCGGTCGAGGGCGCGGTTGCGCGCCGTGACCGTGAGCCACGCGCCCGGGTTGGGCGGCACGCCGTCGCGTGGCCAGCGTCGGGCCGCGACCGCGAACGCCTCCTGGGCGGCGTCCTCGGCGACATCGAAGTCGCCGAGGAAGCCGATCAGGTTCGCGAGGACACGGCCCCACTCGTCGCGGAAGACCTGCTCGAGCAGCGCCTACATCTCCACGAGCGGCCGCACCTCGACCGCGCCGCCCATCCGCGCAGCCGGGATCCGGGCGGCGATCGCGAGCGCCGCGTCGAGGTCCTCGGTCTCGATCACGAGGTAGCCGCCCAGATGCTCTTTCGCGTCGATGAACGGCCCGTCCGTGAGCAGCGTCTCGCCGTTCTCCACGCGGACGGTCGTCGCGGTCTCGGCCGGCTGAAGCTGGGCGCCGCCGACGACGCCGGGCAGCTCGCGGATCGCGACATACTCCTCCCGGATCTTCTGCTGCTCGGCCGGGGGGAGCCGCTCCAGCGCTTCGATGGAGCGGCCCGGATAGTTCTGGAACAGGTACTTCACGGTTCCCTCCTTCAGGGAAGAGTGGCACGTTTGGGCCCTACCGCGCCCCACCCGGCAGGACGTTCAGGTTGCGGTGGAAGAGGTTGGCCGGGTCGTACCGGCGCTTCACCTCGGCGAGGCGCTCCAGGGTCGCCGGCGGATACGCGCGGCGCACGCCGTCCTGCCCCTCGTCGCCGACGAACCCGAGGTAGGCGGCGGCGCCGGGGCCGTCCGAGAACCGCCGCGCGAGGTCTGCGGCCCAGGTCTCGTGCTCCGATCGGTCCTCGGCGCGCTGGTACATGACGGCGATGTTCACCATGAGCCTGGCCGCCCGGTGGCCGAACGCCGTCGCGTCGTCGGCGACGCGCGCCATCGCACCGCCGAGGACGCGTAGCTGGACGGCGGCCATCGGAGCGGTCGCGGTCTCGAGGTGCTCGAGGATCGTCTCCGCCAACCGCACCGGGGCCTCGTCGAGGAGCACGTTCGTCCCGCCGGCGAACACCGGGCGTGGGCCTTC
The DNA here is from genome assembly GCA_046732235.1 of Actinomycetota bacterium. Lineage (GTDB taxonomy): Bacteria > Actinomycetota > Thermoleophilia > Gaiellales > JAICJC01 > JAICJC01. The sequence continues at coordinate 4,577 of JBKPMQ010000270.1, read as the reverse complement.
CGCCCCGGCATAGATCTCGGGGTAGTGGATCGGCCGCACCATGTCCGCGAGCGGCGGTGCGAGCGCGCGGATCGGTGCGACGGCCCTCTGACCGGCTTCGGCATCGCCCGCGTAGACCATCTGGGCCATGACCATGGGCTTGCCGTGGTGCTCCGCGGGGATGAACGGAAGCGGAGGGGCCTTCAGGACGTTCGCGATCACGGAGAGCTCGGTGGGGGCCGCGTCGGCCTCGGCGACCAGCCCGGTGATCACGTCGGTGCTCGCCGGGAGCAGCAGCATCCCACCGACGACCTCGTCGATCTCGTGAAGCCGGAGCCGGAGCCTCGTCGCGACGCCGAAGTTGCCGCCGCCGCCCCGGAGCGCCCAGAAGAGATCCGGGTGCGCCTCCTCGTCCACCACGCGCAGCTCACCGTCCGCGGTCACCACCTCGGCTGCGAGCACGTCGTCGATCGTGAGCCCGGTCTCGCGGACGAGGTAGCCGATGCCTCCGCCGAGCGTGATTCCCCCGAGGCCGACGCTGGGCGTGTCGCCGAGCCCGGTGGCGAGGCCGTAGAGGCCGGTCGCCCTGGTGTAGTCGCCCGCGGTGACGCCGGTCTGCGCCCATGCGGAACGGCCGTCGGCGTCGATCTCGATGCCGTTCATCGCGGAGAGGTCGAGGACGATCCCGCCCTCGGACGTGCCGTAGCCCGCGAGGCTGTGTCCGCCGCTCCGCACAGCGAGCTCGGCGCCGGTCTCCCGCGCCAGGTCGACGACGCGGGCGACGTCGGACGCGTCCGCGGCGCGGACGACCGCCGCGGGCCGGCGGTCGAAGCCGGTGAGAAAGACCCGGCGCACGTCGTCGTAGCGGGGGTCGCCCGCGCCGATCACTTTGCCATTCAGGATGGCGCGGAGATTGTCGATATGGGTGTTGAGCGTGCTTGTCATGTGTCCTCCTTCGATCAAGCGGGAGGCTGCCCCGGAAGGCTGCGGTCCCGCCATGGGGCAGTCCCTCGCCTCGATGTGCGGTGAACCGCACGCGAACGGCCGCCGAGCGGAGGTCGACCGCCGTCGTCAGCACGACGAACGGGCGGATCGGAAGGGGACAGCGACCCGCAGGGTTGCTCGGTCACTCGTAGGGGGGATCTTCGTCCGGAGATCGCAGGGAGCGGCCGCTTGGCGGGTCAGGTCACTTGGCAGGCGAATCGGCGATTGGAGTTCCGTGAAGCGCGGATGTTCATGGCGTGGCGAGCGCGGTCAGACGCTGCCGCTGATGGTGCTGTTCATGGTGTCGCTGATCGGCGTCTCCGGACTCGTCGTCGACATCGGCGGCTGGTACCTGCAGAAGCAGAAGGTGCAGTCGGCGGCGGATGCGGGTGCCCTGGCGGGGGCGTCCCAGCTTCCCGCGGGCTGGTCGTACGCGCAGACAGCCGGGCAGAGTGAGTACGGCAAGAACGGGAACGGGGGCGACGGCCTCACGGTGTCGAACACGAACAATCTGGCGCCGAACGACTCCGTGACCGTGACCGCGTCGCGGGCGACGCCGGGCTACTTCACGCGCATCTTCGGCTATTCGGGGATCACGGTTCGCGCCGGCGCCCGGGCGACGATCGAGAGCGTCATCGGCTACAAGTCGACCGGGAACGTCATGCCGTGGGGGATCATGCGCGGCAGCTACACCGTCGGATCGTCGTACTCGATGAAGATCGCGAACGACGGCTCGTCGCAGTCGGGCGCGCTCGACGTCCCGTACGAGACCGGCTGCGCCGGCGGTTCCGGGAGCAACGACTACCGCCAGCTGATCAACGGCACAACGCTGGCCTGCCCGCTGAATGTCGGCGACATCCTGGGACTGCAGTCCGGGTCGATCCCCGGGCCGACCCAGCAGGGCATCACCGATCGGATCGGCGTGTTCAAGCCGGCGAACCAGATCGTGACGGTGGGCGCCAACGGCACCGCCACGGTCATCGACCCGAGCTCGCCCCAGCTGGTGCTGATCCCGATCATCGAGAACCAGGACGGGACCACGAACTGGACGGGCGGGTCGATGAAGGTGCGCATCGTCGGCTTCGCGTGGTTCGTGATCACCGGCGTGACCGGGAACGGCCAGCGGGTCACCGTCACCGGTGAGTTCGTCGGCATCGCGACCGCCGACCCGAACGCCACGCTCGGCGCCTACACCGGTCTGCCGGGCGGCGCCACCTCGGTCGTGCTCACGCAGTAGGCGAGTGGCCCGCGCGGTGGCGCGGCTCGTCGGTGTGGATTATCCCTGCTGCCAGGGGCCCGGGCCGCGCAGGATGCAGCGCGGATCGTGGTAGCTGGCGAGCCTGGCCAGCAGCACGTGCAGCGTCGCCTGCTCCTCGGCGCTCAGCGGGGCGAGAAACTCGTGCTCGAGGCGCTGCACGATCGCCCGCAGGTCGACGAGCATCGAGCGGCCCGCGGGCGTCAGCTTGACCACGTGGCGCCGGCGATCCTCGGGGTCGCGCTTGCGGATCACGAGCTCGCGCTCCTCCAGCTCGTCCAGGAGCCGGACGATCAGGCTGCGGTCGTAGCCGAGCGCGTCGGCGATCTGGGCCTGCGTCTCGCGCGGATCCTCGTCGAGCAGAGCCAGCACGGCGTAGTGGAACGCCGACAGTCCGGAACCCTCGAACGCCGCGTGGGAGCGGTCCTTGGCGGCAAACCCGAGGCGCTTGAGCAGAAAGATATTGCTCGAGAGCAGCTCCTTGGGCGGCCCCGGGGGCGCTCCTGGAGCGGGAATCTGGGTGTCGGTCACGTCCATCCTCAGCGAAGTGTAGCGCGTCCGATGGTTTACGTGTGGTATCGTAGGCAACATCAACGATCTTGGGAGAAAATGAATGATGTTGTCATCGATCACACAAGGTCAGCCCCGCCGGACGGGGCTCGCCCTGGCGGCGGTCGTGGCAGCGCAGTTCATGGTTGTGCTGGATATCGCCATCGTGAATGTCGCGCTGCCCGCGATCAAGAGCGATCTGCACTTCGCCCAGGAAAACCTCCAGTGGGTGATCAGCGCGTATGCCATCCTCTTCGGCGGGGTGCTGCTCCTGGGCGGTCGGCTGGCCGACGTCTTCGGTCGCCGGCGCGTCTTCATGGCCGGCCTTGCGATCTTCTCGATCAGCTCCTTCCTGTGCGGAGTTTCGTGGTCCGAGGGCTCGCTGATCGCGTTCCGGGCCCTGCAGGGGCTCGGCGGGGCGCTGTTTGCGCCGGCCGGCCTGTCGATCCTCATGACGACGTTCGCCGAGGGCCGGGATCGCAACCGCGCGCTCGGCATCTGGGGCGCGGCCTCGGGGTCGGGCGGGGCGGCGGGCGTGCTGCTCGGCGGCTTCTTGACCTCCTACCTGAGCTGGTCGTGGGTCTTCTTCATCAACGTGCCCGTCGGGATCGCCGTGATCGCGGCCGCCCCGATCGTGCTCGCCGAGAGCCGTGGGCAGGACCATCGCCACTTCGACCTCGCCGGCGCGACCTCCGTCACCTCCGGCGTGATGCTGCTCGTGTACGCGATGACGCGAGCCACCCAGGACGGCTGGGCGAGCGTCGCCACGGTGTCGCTGCTGGGCGCGTCGGCCGTGCTGCTCGCCGGGTTCCTCGTCATCGAGATGCGCTCGCCGGCGCCGCTCCTGCCGCTGCGGATCTTCCGCAACCGGATGCTCTCGGCCGCGAATGCGACCGCCGCGATGATCGGCGCGATCGCCTTCTCGGAGTTCTTCCTGCTGACGCTCTACATGCAGCAGGTGCTGGGCTACTCCGCGATCGAGACCGGCGTCGGGTTCGTCGCCGTCACGTTCACGATCATCGTGTTCTCGAACGTGGCGCAGACGCTCGTCACCCGCATTGGAGTGCGCGCGGTGCTCACGACCGGTCTCGTGCTCGATGCCGTCGCGCTCGCGCTCTTCACGCAGCTGCCGGTCCAGGGGCACTACTTCTGGAACCTGTTCCCGGCGTTCCTGATCAGCGGCGTCGGTCTGGCGCTCTCCTTCGTGCCGGTGACGATCGCCGGACTGGCGGGCGTCCAGCGGGCCGATGCGGGGATCGCGTCGGGTCTCATCAACACGAGCCGCCAGGTCGGCGGCGCCGTCGGGCTCGCGGCGGTCACCACCATCGCCGCGTCGTACGCCGTCACCGGCTCGGGCACGACCGGGCTCGCCCGGGTTGCGGCGATCGACGGCGGGCTCACCGACGGGTTCCAGGTCGCGTTCGCCGTGCTGACCGGCGCCGCGATCGCCGGCGCGCTGATCTCCGCGGTGGCGCTTCGGCCGCGCCCCGAGGGCGCCGAGGTCGAGCCGCTCACGTCTCCGTCAACCACTCGCCTCGAGGAGGCTGCCTGATGACCATGAAGACGCCCGGCCGACTCACGGCCCCGAACGCGGTGCTCGACCCGCGGATCGACGACCTGCTCCTGCGCCTGCGCGGACTGGTGCTCGTCGGCGAGGTGCTGGAAGCGCGGGGCGCCTCGTCCGCCGAGGTCGAGGAGCACGCGCGGGAGGCTCATCGCATCCGCGCCAAGCTGGCGCACCTGATCGGCGACGACCTCCCCGAGCTCGCCGTCTGAACCGCCCGCCCGCGAGCCCGCGACCCCTCATATG
>JBKPMQ010000269.1:0-6487 GCA_046732235.1 Actinomycetota bacterium | reverse complement strand
TCCCCGACGGTCTCGGCGTCGCGCGCGCGGACGTCGAGGGTGCACGCCACCCGGCCCGGGATCGAGTTCGTCGAGCCGGGGGAGACCTCGATCCGGCCGACCGTGGCGACGGCCCCCGGGCGGGCGCGGGCGGCCTCGTCGACGGCGAGCACGAACCGCGCGGCCTCGACCAGTGCGTCGCGCCGGCTGGCCATCGGCGTCGTCCCGGCGTGGTTCGACTCGCCCTCGAAGACGGCCCGGTAGCGCGACCGCGGTGCCAGGACGTCGGCGATCCCGAGCGCCTGGCCGCGGTCGACGAGCGCCCGGCCCTGCTCGACGTGCACCTCCAGGAACGAGCCGACCTTGCGCAGCTCGTACCGGCTCGCGAGCAGCGACTCGCGGGTGACGCCGTGGATCTCCGGCGCGTCGCCCATGGCCCCCAGCACGGCGTCGACGTCGAGCTCGCCGGCGATCGCGCGGCTGGCGAAGCAGGCGGTGCGGAAGCGGGCGCCCTCCTCGTCCACGAACGAGACAACGGCCAGCGGCCGCGAGCGCGGCTCGCCCGACTCGAGCACCGCCGCGACCGCCTCGAGCCCGCAGACGACGCCGAGGGCGCCGTCGTACGCGCCGCCGTCCGGCTGTGTGTCGACGTGCGAGCCGGCGCACACGTACGGCCCGTCGCCGGCGCCGGGCGTGACCGCCCACAGGCTGCCGGCGCCGTCCTTGCGCACCTCGAGCCCGATGCTCTCGGCGGCGCCCCGGAACCACTCCTGCGCCTCGACCTCGAGCGGCGTCCACGCGACCCGGTTCCAGCCCGTGTCGGTGCGACCGATTTCCGCGAGCTCGGCGAACCAGCGCAGGAACCGTTCTCGGGAGACCGCCGGCATCGGGTCTGGAAGGATACGAGACATGTCTGCCGCGACGCTGCGCCTGCCCGGGTTCGTGAACGCGCACAGCCATGCGTTCCAGCGCGGCATGCGCGGCGTGGCCGAGCGCGTCGATCCGGCCCATCCCCACGACGACTTCTGGACGTGGCGCGAGGAGATGTACGCCGCCGCCGGCCGGCTCGACCCCGAGTCGGCGCACGCCGTCGCCCTGCTCGCCTACCGGGAGATGCGTGCGGCGGGGTTCGTGGCGGTGGGCGAGTTCCACTACGTCCATCACCGCCCCGACGGCACGCCCTACTCGCCGGCCAACGCGATGTCGCTCGCCACCGCGGCAGCGGCCGACGAGGCGGGCATCGATCAGGTGCTGCTCATGACCGCCTACGAGCGTGCCGGCGCCGGCCTCCCGCCGACGCCCGGCCAGCGCCGCTTCTGCGACCCGGACGTGGGCGCGTACCTGGCGCGGGTCGAGGCGCTCGCCGGCGACCGCCCCGCCGGCCGGGTCGGCCTGGCGCCGCACAGCGTCCGGGCCGTGTCGCGCGCCTGGCTCACCGAGATCGGCCGCTACGCCGAGTCGGCGGGGATGGTCGTGCACGTGCACGCCTGCGAGCAGCGGCGCGAGATCGAGGAGTGCCTGGCCGAGCACGGCCGGCGCCCGATCGAGCTCCTCGCCGACGCCGGCTGCCTCGGCCCGCACACGACGATCGTCCACGGCACGCACGCCTCCGACGGCGAGCTCGACCTGCTCTCCCAGGCGGGGGCGTCGGTATGCCTGTGCCCGACGACCGAGGCGAACCTCGGCGACGGCTACCTCCCGGCGCTGCGCCTCTTCGAACGCGGCATCCGCGTCTGCATCGGCACCGACTCGAACACCGTCATCGACCCGGTTGTGGAGGTGCGCGAGGTGGAGGCGGTCGCCCGCCGCACCGCCGAGCGCCGGAACGTGCTCGTGCCCGACGGCGACGACGGCCCGACGAGCTATCTGCTCGCGGTCGGCAGCCGCTTCGGCGCCGAGGCGCTCGGCCTGCCGCCGCCGGCCGACGTGGAGCTCGACCTCTCCCACCCGTCCCTCGCCGGCGTCGCCGGGCGCGACGCGGCGGCGGCGCTGATCTTCGGCGGCTCCGCCGCCGCCCTGCGACCACGTGTTGAGAGGACTGTCCCCTCAACACAGGAGGACTGCTGAATGGACTTCGCGCTCTCGCCCGAGCTGACCGATCTCCGCACCCGGGTGCGGGCGCTCGTCGACGACCACCTGATCCACTACGAGACGGAGGCCGAGGAGAACCACGGTCGCCTGTCGGCGGAGTCGCACGCGCGCATCAAGCAGGCCGTGCTCGACTCCGGCCTCGCCGCCAACAACATCCCCAGGGAGTTCGGCGGCGGCGGGTTCACCCTGACGGAGCAGATCGTCACCCACGAGCAGCTCGGCCGGCTGACGAACTGCCTCTGGGTGCTCGTGTGGAGCCCGTCGAACGTGCTCGTGCACGGGACGCCGGAGCAGATCGAGCGCTACCTCCTGCCGGACGTGCGCGGCGAGCATCGCCACGCCTACGCGATCACCGAGGAGGCGGCCGGATCCGACCCGCGAGCCATCACGACCGAGGCGGTGTGGAACGGCTCCCACTACGAGCTCTCGGGCACCAAGTGGTTCGTCACCGACGGCGACGTCGCGAGCTACTTCATCGTGCTCGCGTGGGCGGTGGACGGCCACGACCGCCGCCCGGCGCTGTTCCTGGTCGACAAGGACCTGCCGGGCGTGGTGATGACGGACGACCCGGACTTCTCCCACAACTTTCCCTACCGGCACCCCGAGTTCACCTTCACGAACACGCCGGTCGCGCGCGAGAACATCCTCGGCGAGCTGGGCCGGGGGTTCGAGCTCACGGGGGAGTGGTTCGTCGAGGAGCGCGTTCACATCGCCGCCCGCTGCGTCGGGGCGTGCGACCGCCTGATCGAGCTCGGCACCGCCTGGGCGCTGGAGCGGGAGCAGTTCGGGAGCAGGATCTTCGACCACCAGGCCGTGAGCTTCGCCCTCGCCGATTGCGCGGCCGAGGTGACCGCCGCCCGGCTGCTCACCTACTACGTCGGGTGGCTGGCCGACTCGGGCGCCGACCGCAAGCTCGTCCACCACAAGGCGTCGATGGCCAAGCTCGTCGCCTCCGAGACGGCGGGGCGGGTGGCCGACCGGGTCGTGCAGATCTTCGGCGGGCGGGGCTACATGCGCTCCAACCCGGCCGAGCGGCTGTGGCGCGAGCTCCGCGTCGACCGCATCTGGGAGGGCACGAGCGAGATCCAGCGCCTGATCGTGAGCCGCGGCCTGGAGCGCCGCGGCCCGGCGACCCTGCTCAGCCTCTAGTCTTCGGGGATGGCCGACTCCGAGCCGCTCGACGCCGGCACGGCCGCGTGGCATCGGCGCCTGCACCACACGCCGCACGACGGCCTCTCCGAGGACACGGCCCAGACGCCGGGAATGCGGCGCTACGAGGCGATCTCGGGCAGGCGCAACGGCTCGCGCAAGATCTGGATGGGCAAGAACCGGGTCGCTCCGAACATGCGCTCGGCCGACCACCACCACGGCGAGGCCGAGACCGGCATCTACGTCGTCTCGGGCAATCCCGTGTTCGTCTTCCTGGAGGACGGCGAGGAGCGCCGCATCGAGACGGGGCCGGGCGACTACGTGTACGTGCCCCCGTGGGTGCCGCACCGCGAGGAGAACCCGTCGCCCGACGAGGAGGCGGTGGTCGTCCTCGCCCGCAGCACGCAGGAGGGGATCGTCGTCAACCTGCCCAGCCTGCGGGCCGCCGTGCCGGAGCTCGACTCCCTGATTGCCGACGAGGAGGGGTAGCTAGGCGGCGAGCCGGAGGGGCTCGGTCGTCTGCGCGGGGAAGAGCTGGATGACCGGCGCGGGGCCGAGATGCGCGTGGATGTTCGCGATCGCGCGCTCGAGCTCGGGAGCGTTGCCGTGGAGGTCGCCGCTGGCGCGGAAGAGCGGGCTGCCCGCGCCGTCGGTGATGAGCCGGCGCAGGAGCACCATGCCGGCGGCGTGGACCTCGACGTCCACCGTCCGCACGCGCGCGCAGAGGCCGCGGATGTGCGGCTCGAGCTCGCGCACCGCCTGACGGTCGAGCGGGACGGCGGTGAGCTGGTGGCGAAGCGAGATCTCGAGGAAGCGCTCCAGCGTGCCCGCCAGCATCTGCCGGCGGTCGGCGGACACGAGCGCCTCGGCGTGGCGGTTCACGGCATCGCCGCCCACGTGGCGGTAGCCGGCGAGGACGATCTCGTCGTAGAGCTCCTCCCGCTGCCAGACGCACACGCGCGAGCCGACGGCGGCGCCGGCGGCGCCGATCACCGAGATCACGGACGCCGTCGCGGCGAGATCGGGCGTGACATTGCGCAGGGCGAAGACGGCGACGAACGCGGCAGCCGCGAAGCACAGCAGCGACCCGACCACGGTGTAGGCCGTCTTCAGGCGCTCGTCGATGACGGAGAGCGCGTGGTTGAGCTCGGAGGGAGCCATCGGTACCCGTATTCATCGTTCGGGGGCGCGGGCACTTGAGCCGAACGTCGCGCCGCTACTCACGGGCTGGAAATGGCTCCCAGAAAAGCGACGAGGCCGCCTGGGCAGAGACGGCCTCGTCTGTTGGGCTGTCCGGTGGGCCGCCGGACAACGTGTCCCACACCGACGGGTCAGCCGGTTGCGCAGACGCTTGCGCGACGCGCTCGGGGACACTCCTTGAAATCCCTCCGGGTTCGAGTTTACTGCAATTTTCTGCCGGATGACAGTGCTCGCAGGCAGAACCACGTCGCGGCCACGAAGCCGGCGATGATCGGTAGCTGCGCGAGCTGGCCGGCCGTGACCGGAAGCTCGGCGCTCTCCGACGCCGCGTGGCCCGCGGCGAAGGCGGGCGCGCCGTTGCCGCCGCCCACGACGAAGATGGTTGCGAACGCGGCGACGACCACGACGCCCACCATCACACCCTTGGCCACCCTCAATTTCCCTCCCTGCCGTTCGACGTCATGAGCATACGATGGCGGCGCCGGTGGTGCAACCGGCTTCATACGCCCTTCATCATTCCCTGCCGGCCGCCCAAGCACGCACACCGGCGATCTGCCATGGGAGCGGCCGGCACGTGGGCCAGCAGGCAGAAGCCGCCTCGAGCGCCTCGTCGATGGTGGCGCCGGAGCGGTTCGCGAGCAGGGCGACGGCCACCGCGGCCGACCGCTCGCGGCCGCCGCGGCAGTGCACGTAGGCGGTTTCCCGGCCGGCCAGCTCGAGGGCTCGGTCGAGCACCGCGGGCGGGATGGTCGCGCCGTCCGGGACGGGCAGGCGGTGCTCGGTCATGTCCGCACGCCGGAAGGCCGCCTCGACCGCCGCCCGCTCTCCATCCCAGTACTCGTGGTCCTCGCACAGGTTGATGACGGTGCGCACGCCCTCGGCGTCGAGCGTCTCCACGTGGGCCGCGGCATGCGGCATACGCCCGGCCAGAAGGCCGGATCCGAGCAACGAATAGCGCAGCGGCGCGGTCATCGCGCCAGGGTAGCTACGCCGGTCTCACGGCCGCCGCAGCTCGTCCGCGAGCCGCGCGGCGGCCGCCGTCGCGGCGTCCACGCGCTCACGGAAGCGCTGCTCCAGCTCGCGGGCCAGCTTGCGCTCGCGTCGCCGATCTCTCAGATGTCGGATGAACGTGCCCATTCCTCCTCGAGCAGAATGCCTGACCCGCCGGACGATGTCCAGTGTTTCCGGGCGGTTTTCTCGTCCGCGGGCCGCTCGGCGAGGGTCGTTCACTACACTCCGGCGCCGTGTCCGTCGACGGCCTGCTCGAGCTCGCGCTGGGCGCCGCCCGCGGCGCCGGCGAGCTCCTGCTCGAGCGCTTCGGCGGCCCCGCCAGCGGTGTCGAGTCGAAGAGCAGCACGACCGACATGGTCTCGGACGCCGACCGCGCCGCCGAGCGCTTCCTGCTCGACCGGATCAGCTCGGCCCGCCCGGACGACGGTGTTCTCGGCGAGGAGGGCGCAGCCGTCGCCGGCGAGTCCGGGCTGACGTGGGTCGTCGATCCCCTGGACGGCACGACGAACTACCTGTTCGGCTACCCGGTCTGGTCGGTCTCGGTCGCGTGCGAGGACGCCGAGGGCGGCGTCGTCGCGGTGGTGCACGATCCCATCCGGAACGAGACGTTCTCCGCTGCGCGGGGCGCCGGGGCAATCCTGAACGGTCGCCCCGTGCGCGTGCGCGCGGCGCGCGGGCTCGATCGGGCGCTCGTCGGCACCGGCTTCGCGTACGACCCGGGCGACCGCCGGTTCCAGGCCCGGGTGCTCACCCACCTGCTCCCGCGCGTGCGCGACGTCCGCCGGGGCGGCTCCGCGGCGCTCGACCTGGCATGGGTCGCGTGCGGGCGCCTGGACGGCTTCTACGAGTGGGGGATCAAGCACTGGGACCGGGCCGCCGGGATGCTGCTCGTGGCCGAGGCGGGCGGCCAGGTGTCGGTCTTCGAGCCGGGCGGCGGGCTCGACCCGTGCGTGGTCGCCGCGGCGGCCGGCGAGCACGATCCGCTGCGCGAGCTGGTGGTCGCGGCGATCGAGCAGGCTCGCTAGGAGGCCGGGATCAGGACCCCGGCGTCCGCCGA
>JBKPMQ010000268.1:0-11188 GCA_046732235.1 Actinomycetota bacterium | reverse complement strand
TCCACAAGGGCCTCTACGGCGCCTTCATCATCGATCCGCCCGGCGGCAGGCCGCCGGCGCAGGAGCTGGTGATGGTGATGAACGGCTTCGACACCGACGGCGACGGTGAGAACAACTTCTACACCGTAAACGGCAAAGCTTTCTACTACGCGAAGTACCCGATCACCGTGCGGCGCTCGGAGACCGTCCGGATCTACCTCGCGAACCTGACCGAGTTCGACCTCGTCAACTCCTTCCATCTGCACGGCGAATTCTTCCGCTACTACCCGAACGGGACGAGCGAGACGTTCGAGTACACGGACACGGTCGTGCAGTGCCAGGGGCAGCGCGGCATCGTCGAGATCGACTTCCACCACACCGGCCACTTCATGTTCCACGCCCACGTCTCGGAGTTCACCGAGCTCGGCTGGATGGGCTTCTTCGAGGTGGTCGAGTGACGGGAGCGGAAGGCCAGGCGTTCTCCCGCGATGCCGCCCTGCGGTGGCGGCTGTGGGCGCTCGTCCCGGCGATCCTGCTGGTCGCGGTCGTCTCCGCCACGATCGCCGGCGGCGGCTCCCTCAACGGCCTGGTCGGGAACGCGCCGCCGCCCGCGGACGAGTTCGACGTCCGCCGCGTGGAGTTCCTGCCCGGCGAGATCAGGGTCACGGTCACCAATCCCCAGCCCGAGGAGCTGACGCTCGCGCAGGTGACCGTGGACGACGCGCTCGTGCCCTTCACCGTCGACGGCGCGCCGGGCGCGACGACGCTGTCGCGGCTCGAGTCGACGGCGGTCGTCGTCCCATTCGAGTGGGTGGCGGACGACCCCTACGCCATCGGGCTGATCTCCTCGACCGGCATCGTCACGACCCACGACGTGCCGGCCGCGGTGGAGACCGAGCAGCCGTCCCTGCACGGCGCCGCCGGCCTGGCGGTCATCGGCGTGCTCGTGGGCGTCGTGCCGGTCGCGCTCGGCCTCGCGTGGCTGCCCTCGCTCCGGCGCGCGGCACCGCGCTGGCTGGCCGCCTTCATGGCTCTCACCGCCGGGCTGCTCACCTTCCTCATGGTCGAGGCGCTCGCCGAGGCGCTGGAGCTGCAGGCGGCGCTGCCGAGCGCGTTCGGCGGCACGGGCCTGGTCGTCCTCGGCGTCGCCATCAGCTACCTGGGGCTGTCGTTCCTGTCCGTGCGCCTCGCCGGCGGGTCCGCGGGGCACGCGCAGCTGGGCGGTCTGGGGCTGGCGACGCTGGTCGCGATCGGGATCGGCGTGCACAACCTGGGCGAGGGGCTCGCGATCGGATCGTCGCTGGCGCTCGGCGAACTCGCGCTGGGGACGTTTCTCATCGTCGGATTCATGGTGCACAACGTGACCGAGGGACTCGGCATCGCCGCCCCCGTGGCAGACGGCGAGGCGCGCGCCGGGCTCGGCCGGCTGGCCGCGCTGGCGCTCGTCGCCGGGGCGCCCGCGGTCGTGGGTGCGTGGGTCGGCGGCTTCCTCACGAACGACGTCCTGGCGGTCCTGTTCTTCGCCCTCGCGGCGGGTGCGGCCCTCCAGGTCGTGGTCGAGGTGACCCGCTACGTCGCCCGGCGTGCACCGGGCGGGCTCGCCTCCGGGCACGTCGCCGGCGGCTACCTGGCGGGAATCGCGTCCATGTACGCCACCGGGCTCCTCACCGGGTAGACGGGCGCCTCGGCCGATCATCTAGTCTGACCCCGGTGCGAGTTTGCTCCCTGCTCCCCAGCGCCACCGAGATCGTCGGCGCCCTGGGCTGTGCCGACCTGCTGGTCGGGCGCTCGGCCGAGTGCGACCACCCGCCCGGCGTGGCCGCACTCCCGGTCGTCACCGCCGCCCGGATCGACTCGGACGAGCTGCGCAGCGGCGACATCGACGCCGCGGTGCGCGAGGCCGTCCTCGACGGCAGGTCGCTGTACGCGCTCGACGACGCGCTGATCCGCGAGCTCGCGCCCGACCTCGTCATCACGCAGGATCTGTGTCACGTCTGCGCCGTCTCGAGCGACGACGTCACCCGGGTGCGAAGCCTCGACGCCGACGTGCTGGCGCTCGACCCGCGCACGCTGGCGGAGGTGACCGAGTCGGTGCGGACCGTCGCGCGCCGGCTCGGAGTGGCGGAGCGTGGCGAGGCGGTGGCCGGCGAGATGGAGGCGCGGATCGCGGCGGCCGCGGGCGCTGTGGCCGGGGCGGAGCCGGTGCCCGTGTTCGTGGCCGAGTGGCTCGACCCGCCCTTCGCGGCCGGCCACTGGCTGCCCGAGATGGTGGCGGCGGCCGGCGGCGTCGACGTGCTCGGGAAGGCGGGGCAGCCCTCCGTCCCCACGACGTGGGACGAGGTCTTCGCCGCCCGGCCCGAGGTGATCGTCGCGGCGGCGTGCGGGTTCGACGCCGCCCGCATCGCGCAGGAGGCGGCGGCGATGGAATTCCCGTGCCGCACGGTGGCCGTCGACGCGAACGCCCACTACTCCCGCCCGGCCCCGCGGCTGGCGGAGGGCGTCGAGCAGCTCGCATACCTCCTCCACCCCCGCCTGGCCCCCGATCCCGGCCTGCCGTCGATCGAGATCGGGCACGCGTGGACGAGGTAGCCGAGCTCGTCTCGCAGCTCGTCGCGATCGACTCGATCAATCCCGACCTGGTTCCCGGGGGCGCCGGCGAGGCCGAGATCGCCGCGTTCGTGGCCCGCTGGCTCGAGGGCGCGGGCCTGGACGTCTCGGTGCGCGAGGCCGCCCCGGGGCGCCCGAACGTCGTCGCCCGCGCGACCGGGAGCGGCGGCGGGCGCGACCTGCTCCTGAACGCGCACATGGACGTCGTCGGCGTCGAGGGCATGACCGATCCCTTTACGCCCCGGATCGAGGACGGGCGCCTGTACGGGCGGGGCGGATTCGACATGAAGGGCGGGCTGGCGGCGATCATGCTCGCGGCCGCCCGGGCGGCACGGGCGGAGCTGCGCGGCGACGTCATCGTCGCGGCGGTGTGCGACGAGGAGTTCGCGAGCGTCGGCGCCGAGGCCGTCGCCGCGGAGGTGTGGGCGGACGCGGCCATCGTCACCGAGCCGACGGAGCTCGACGTGTGTGTCGCACACAAGGGCTTCCTGTGGCTCGAGGTCGAGACCGAGGGCGTGGCCGCGCACGGCTCGCGTCCCGACCTCGGCGTCGACGCCATCGCCGCGATGGGCGGCGTGCTCGTCGGGATCGAGCGCCTCGCCGCCGCCCTCGCCGCCGGCCGCAGCCACCCGCTGCTCGGGCCGGGCTCCGTGCACGCCTCGCTGATCGAGGGCGGGCGCGAGCTTTCGAGCTACCCCGACCGCTGCACGCTCGGCCTCGAGCGGCGCACGATCCCCGGGGAGACGCGCGAGCTCGTCGAGGCGCAGGTGCGCGCGCTGGCGGGCCGGGCGAAGGTGCGCACGACGTTCGAGCGGGCGCCGTTCGAGGTCGATCCCGACGTCTCCATCGTCCGCGCGCTGGGGCGGCACGCGGCGGACGTGCTCGGGCACCGGCCGGCCGTCGTCGGGCACGCGGCCTGGATGGACGCGGCGGTGCTCTCGGCCGCCGGCATCTCGACCGTCGTCTTCGGGCCCGGCGGCGCCGGCGCCCACGCGACAGAGGAGTGGGTCGACCTGGCCTCGGTCGCCGCCTGCGCCGACGTGCTCGAGTCGGTCGCCCGCGACTTCTGCGGCTGAATCGGGGTCAGACCCCGAACGTCGGCTGTGACACTTCTGTTGCTCTTCCGTTCGGGGTCTGACCCCGGGTGAGGCGGGCGACGCACTCGATGTGCGGCGTGTGCGGGAACATGTCGAGCGGGCGGACGACCTCGAGCGTGTACCCGCCGTCCACGAGCTGGCGGGCGTTCGGCGCGAACGTCGTCGGGTTGCACGAGACGCAGACGAGCCGCTCCGACGCCAGCTCGAGCACGCGCCGCACCGCCTTCGGCGTGAGGCCCGAGCGGGGCGGGTCGACGAACACGACGTCGGGCTTCGGCACCCGTTCGAGCAGCGGCCGGACGCTCTTCGCCACATCGCCCGCGACGAACTCGGCGTTCCCGATCCCGTTGCGGGCGGCGTTCTCGCGCGCGCCGGCGATCGACTCCTCAGAGATCTCGATGCCGTACACCTCGCCCGCGTGCGGCGCCGCCAGGAGCCCGATCGCCCCGGCGCCGCAGTAGAGATCCCACACGACGTCGCCGGGCCGCAGCTCGGCGAGCTCGATCGCGAGCGCGTAGAGCCGCTCCGCCATCACGGTGTTCGTCTGCATGAAGGCACCCGGCGTGACCGAGAACTCCAGGCCGCCGATGCGTTCGGTGAACCGGTCGCGTCCGAACAGCAGCGTCTCCTCCAGGCCGACCGAGACCTCCGCGACGCCGGCATTCACCGCGTGGACGACGCCGACGACGGCGTCCGGCACCAGCTCCGCCAGCCGCTCGAGGCCCGGCACCTCCCCCGGGGCGGTCACGAGCATCGCCAGCAGCTCGCCGGACCCGCCGCCCTCGCGCACGACCAGATGGCGCAGATAGCCCTCGCCGCTGCGCTGGTCGTGGGCGGGCAACGCGAGCTCGGCCGCCCACCGCTCGAATGCGCGGCGGACGTCGTTGGAGGCGTCCGACGCGATGTGGCAGTGGTCGACGGCGATCAGGCGGTCCCAGCGGCCGAGGCGGTGGTAGCCGAGCCGGGGCCCGTCGGGGCCGTGGGACCAGGAGTACTCGACCTTGTTGCGGTAGCCGTACAGGCCCTCGGCCGGGATCATCGGCTCGGGCTCGACGCCGTCGAAGCCGCCGATCCGCTGGAGCGCGTCGGCGACCTGGGTGTGCTTGTGCCGCAGCTGCTCGGCGTAGTCGAGGTCCTGCCAGGCGCACCCGCCGCAGACGCCGAAGTGCGCGCAGCGCGGCTCCACCCGGCCGGGGCCCGGCTCGAGGAGCTCGACCGCCTGGGCCTCGGCGTAGCGGCGCTTGAACTTGGTGACTCGGGCGCGCACGCGGTCGCCGGGGAGACCGCGGGCGACGAAGACGACCAGCTCACCGTGCCGGGCGACGCCGCGGCCGCCGTATGCCAGCCGGTCGACCCGGAGCTCGATCTCCTCCCCACGCGCGAGCACTGCCATCGCGTCCTAGTGTACGAGCGCCGATGCCGGTCGCCGTCGACACCTACCGCGCCCGCCTCGAGGAGATGACCGCCGAGGTGATGGAGGAGCACTACCTGCACGCGGCGGGCCGCAAGCCCACCTACGAGATCGCCGCCGTCTACGAGCGCTACGCCGACCTGACCACGCTCGAGCAGGCCCGCGCGCTCGCGGCCGGTGCGCCGCTCGAGCTGCACCGCTTTGCCTGCGAGGCCTATATCGGTGACGGCACGAAGCATCTGAGCGAGGAGATCGCGAACGCCGAGGCGACGCTTGTCGTGCCGCTCGACGGCGAGGGGGTGCCGTACCGCGAGGTGACGCCCCGGCTCCTGAACGAGCCCGACCGCGACCAGCGCCGGCGGCTCTACGACGCGCGCTGCGCCGTCACCGCGGAGCACATGAACCCCCTCCACGAGCGCGCGGACGCGCGCGTCCGCGCGCTCGTCGGCGACCTCGGCGCCGGATCGACGCTCGAGCTCTACGAGCGGTTCGGGTTCGACCCGCGGGGCCTGCGCCGGTCGACCCAGGCGTTCCTCGCCGACACCGACGCCCTCTACCGGCGCACCATCGACGCCGAGCTGTGCCGCCGCGTCGGAATCCCGCTGGCGGAGGCGCGGCCGCCCGACCTGGCCCGCATGTGGCGGGCGCCCGAGCTCGACGCGGCCTTCCCCAGCGCCCGCGCGCTGCCGGCCCTGCGGGAGACGCTCGCCGGGCTCGGCATCGACCTCGACGGGCAGGCGAACGTCGAGCTCGACGTCGAGCCCCGCCCGGGTAAGCGGCCCCGGGCCTTCTGCGCCCCGATCCGCGTCCCCGACCGCATCGTGCTGGTGATGCTGCCCCAGGGCGGCCAGGACGACTACCGGGCGCTCTTCCACGAAGCGGGCCACGCCGAGCACTTCGCCGGCATGCCGGCCGAGCTCCCGGCGGAGGACCGGCTGCTGGGCGACAACGCCGTCACCGAAGGCTTCGCGTTCCTGTTCGAGCACCTGCTGGCCGACCCGGCCTGGCGCAGCGCCCGCATGGCCGACGATGCCCCCGAGTACGCGCGCTTCGCCGCCCTCTACAAGCTCTTCCTCGTCCGCCGTTACGCGGCCAAGCTGGCGTACGAGCTCGAGCTGCACGCGCCGGGCGCGAGCCGGGAGCGGCTCCCGGCGCGCTACACCGAGCTGCTCTCGGGCGCGGTCGGCGTCCCCTATCCGAAAAGCGACTATCTGGAGGACGTCGACGAGGGCTTCTACTGCACGTCTTACCTGCGCGCGTGGGCGTTCGAGGCCCAGCTGACCGACCACTTCCGCACGCGCTTCGGACGCGCATGGTTCGCCGACGCCGGCGCCGGGAAGCTCCTGCGGGAGATGTGGGCGCCCGGCCAGTCGCTGCGCGCCGAGGCGCTCCTGCGCCAGGTGGCGGGCGTCGACCTCGACTTCGCCGTCCTCACGGCCGAGGCGGAGGCAGCCCTAGCCTGAGCACACGCCGGCCGCCTCGAGCGCGGCGGCGTGGCGGTACAGGCGCACCATCCGGCGCACGTCGTAGGCGGACGGGTCGGCCTCGACCGCGATGTGGAACAGGTAGTGCGCGGTCAGGAGCGTCGAGAGGACGGTCGTCTTCCGCGGGATCGCCGACACCACAAGGAACGTGCCGAACCCGCGCACCTCGGCGCCGGCCGTCCGGAGCGCCTGGGCCACGGGGCGGGGATTGCGCACGGACATGATCAGCCACAGCGTCCCCACCGGCTCGCCGCGCTGGCCGATACGGCCGGCGAGCTTGCAGCCGCGGACGGAGCCCGCGTGCTGCCAGGTCGAAAGCGGTGAGGAGCCCGGCGCCGCCAGGACGGCGTAGGCGCCGATCAGGCGCGGGTCCTCGGCCTGGGTCAGCGTGCCCGCGGTCGTCGCGAGCACATCGTCGGGCCCGAATTCGCCGGCCATGTAGAGGCTCGCGTCGCGCAGATCGGCGTTGAAGTTCGCGAGCTCGTTGTAGTCGGCGACCCACCCCGGGGCGAGCAGGGCGGCGATCACCGCGGCGGCGACGAGGCCGCCGAACCGGGCGCCGGTCCGCGCGCGCAGCTCGAGCGCGAAGCCCGCGATCGCGACCGCGTACCCGGGCAACAGGAACGACAGGTGCCGCTCCGGGGCGAAGTCGCCCGATGACGCGGTCAGCACGGACAGGAGCCCGAGCGGGAGCAGGATCCACACCGCTGCGAACGCCGCCGCCCGCCGGTTCCGGGCGGCGAGCGCGACCACGCCGAGCACCGTCGCGACGGCGAGGGCGACGGCGAAGCCGATGTGGCTCGATCCCGAGACCGCGTCGCCGAACCGCTCCCAGAACCGCTGCGACTCGAGCTTGATGACGGACGTCCCCGACCCGACGCCGTACTTGCCCTGGAGCGGCGAGTACAGCTGGCGCAGGAGCAGGAACGCGATCCCGCCGAGCACGAGCGCCGCCCCGACCGCGGCGGCCAGGTGCCGCTGCGCCCGCAGGCCGTGGCGCAGCCGTACCCCGGCGAAGATGGCCATCAGCACGAGCTCCGAGAAGAGCGCGAAGAGCCCGAACGGGTGCGCGGAGACGAGCAGGAGCGCCGTGATCGCGTACGGCGCGACCCAGCGCGCCTTGCCGGTGCGGATGAGCACCAGCATCAGCCACGCGCTGGCGTAGGCGGCCGCGATCATCGCCGTGTAGCCGCGCGCGAACTGACCCAGGTGGATCGTGATCGGCGACGAGGCGGTGACGACGGCGACGATCGCCCCGCCGGCGCGCCCCACCAACTCGCGCCCGAACCCGTAGCTGACGGCCACCGCGACGATGCCGAGCACGGCCGACGGCAGCCGCAGGCCGAGGATGTCGTACCGCCACACGAGCGAGGCGTGCACGACGAGATAGTGCAGCGGTGGGCCGTGGCGGTCGTCGACCGCGACCCGCAGGACGTCGAGCGCCGACGCCCGGGACGCGACGCCGAGCGTGACACCCTCGTCGTTGTGGAGCGGGCGGAAGTCGAGCCCGAATCCGATCACCACGATCGCATAGCCGAGGGTGGCGGCCAGCGCCGCGAGCGGCGGCCAGCGGGCGCGCAGGATCCGGCCTGCCCCGTCGCGAGTCAGCATCGGCGCGGCATTATCCGCCAGCGGCCGCCGGGCCGGTCGCGCTGCGGGCGCCGGCTCGTGGCGATGTTCACCTGCGTGTCCCGACTCCCCTACCCGGTACCCTTTCGCACATGGCTTCTGACCCCGTGCTGGCCGGCCGTGCCGAACCGGCGGCGGCCGCGACGCCGGATGTGACGGTGGTCGTGCCGGTGCTGAACGAGGAGGCCACCCTCCAGCCGCTCTACGACGGGGTCGCCGCGACGCTCGCCGCCGCCGGCATCGCGGCCGAGCTGATCTTCGTCGACGACGGCTCGACGGACGGCACGTTCGCCATTCTGGAGCACCTGCACGCGACAGACCCCCGCGTGCGCGTCGTCTCCTTCAAGCGCAACTTCGGCCAGCACCCCGCCATGCACGCCGGCATCGCCCGCGCCCGCGGCCGGATCGTCGTCACGATGGACGGCGACCTGCAGAACCAGCCCGCCGACATCCCGCGGCTGGTCGCCGCCGTCGACGCCGGGGCCGACGTCGCCAGCGGCCGCCGGGTGACGCGCCGCGACCCGATGCTGCTGCGGCGGCTGCCCTCGCTGATGATCAACCGGCTCCTCGCCCGGCTCACCGGAGCCCGCGTGACCGACTTCGGCTGCGCCTTCAACGCCTACCGCCGCGACGCCCTCGAGCCGGTGCTGCACCGCATCGGCCGCCAGAAGTTCACCAAGGCGCTCGTGTGCTCGACCGGCGCGCGCGTCACCGAGGTCGACCTCGACCACCGCGCCCGGGCCGACCGCAGCCGCTACGGCATCGTCAGCTTGGTCAAGCTCGCGCTGCACGTCCTGACCGGGTTCTGGGCCCAGCTCGTGCAGTGGCTGGGGACGATCCTGGGCGTGCTCGGTATCCTTACGGCCCTTGGAGTCGGGTGCTGGGGGGTCGTCTACTGGATCCGCAACGGCAACTTCCCGGGCCCGCTCTTCCTGGGAGGCCTCGTTCTGTTCGTCCTCGGTCTGCAGGGATTCCTGATGGCCGTGGTGGGCGAGAACCTGCAACGGATCCAGCGCGACGTCGAAGGGCGGCCGCTGTACTACATCGAACGCGAGCTCGGATAGGCGAGATGGGGGACACACGGTGAAACGGATTCTGGTGACCGGCGGCGCCGGCTTCATCTCGTCGAACATGATCCGCTATCTGCTGCACGAGACGCCGCACGACGTCGTGACGATGGACGCGCTCACGTACGCCGGCAACCTGGCAAACCTGGCCGACGTGATCGAGCACGAGCGGCTCAAGTTCATCCACGGCGACATCCGCGACGTGGCCGAAGTGACGGCCGCGCTCGAGGGCGTCGACGTGATCGTGAACGCCGCCGCCGAGTCGCACGTGTCGAAGTCGATCGAGGAGGGCGGCTCCGAGTTCGTGACGACGAACGTCGTCGGGACGCAGGTGCTGCTCGACGCGATGCGCAAGAACCCGGTGGAGCGGTTCATCCTGATCTCCTCGTCAGAGGTGTACGGCACCGCAGTCGCCGATCCCATGGACGAGGATCACCCGCTGAACCCGCGGTCGCCCTATGCCGGCACCAAGGCGGGCGGCGACCGGCTGGCCTACTCGTACTGGTGCACGTACGGCCAGCCGATCACGATCATCCGCCCGTTCAACAACTACGGGCCGTACCAGCACCCCGAGAAGGTCATCCCCCGCTTCATCATCCAGGCCCTCTGCGACCTCCCGCTCACGATCCACGGCGACGGCCACGCCAGCCGCGACTGGCTGCACGTGTTCGACACGGCCGAGGCGATCACCGCCGCGTGCGAGGTTCCGCTCGACGGGATCGTCGGCGAGACGATCAACGTCGCCACCGGCATCGACGAGACCGTCGAGCAGATTGCCGACATGATCCTGGACGTCCTGGGCAAGCCGTCGTCGCTGAAGCGGCACGTGACGGAGCGCATGGGGCAGGTCGACCGCCACATCGGGTCGACCGACAAGGCGGCGCGGCTGCTCGGGTGGCGCTCGCAGATCCCCTTCGCCGACGGGCTCGAGCGCACCATCCGCTGGTACCGCGAGAATCCGGAATGGTGGCAGGCCGTCCTGGCCTCGGAGCAGACGGCGCAGGCCGTCTGACGCGCCCCCGCACACTGGTGGTGCTCGGCGGCGGCCCCGCGCAGCGGCATGCGATCGACGCCGCCAGGGCGCTCGGCATGCGCACGATCGTGTGCGACTCCGACCCCCGCTACGCCGACGTCCCCGTCTCGAGCGAGGACGGCGAGGGCGTCCGCCGCACGGCCAGGGACGCCGACGGCCTGATCGCGCCGGGCACCGACTGGCCGGTGCGGATCGCCGCCGAGGCGGCCGAGGAGCTGCGCATCCCCCACCCCATCCCCGCGTCGGTGGCGGTGACGTGCACCGACAAGATCGCCCAGCGCACGCTCCTGGACGCCGCCGGCGTGCCGCAGCCGCGCTGGTCGACCGACGCGCCGCCCTCCTACCCGTGCGTCGTCAAGGCGCCCGACCGCCAGGGCCAGCGGGCGATGTCGATCGTCCGCTCGCCCGAAGGGCTCGTGGACGCGGCCGACCGGGCCCGCCGCGAGTCCCGCAGCGGCCGGGTGCTATACGAGGAGTTCGTGCCCGGCCCCGAGGTGACCGTGAACGCCTTCTCGGTGGATGATCGCTTCGTGCCGGTGACCCTCACCGACCGGATCCACTTCGAGGGCGTCCCCGGGGTCGCGCGGCGGCACGTCTTCCCGGCGGCTGCGACGGGGGCGGAGGACGCCGTGGACGTCGCCGGAGCCGCCGTGGCGGCGGTCGGCATCGAAGCGGGGCCGAGCTACATCCAACTCATCCTGGCCGACGACGGCCCGCGGGTCATCGAGGTCGCCGCCCGGCTGGGCGGCGGGCACGACTCCGAGATCTGCCGCACCGCGGTCGGCGTCGACCTGGCCGCCGCGGCGGTGCTGGCGGCGGTGGGCGAGCAGGTCGCGGCCGAGTCGCTCGAGCCGGAGCCGAACGGCGCCGCGGTGATCGAG
>JBKPMQ010000267.1:0-10713 GCA_046732235.1 Actinomycetota bacterium | reverse complement strand
CGACGGCCCGGTGATGCGCTCGTTCATCGAGCAGGCGAGCCCCTTCGCCGATGTCCTCGACGACGCGCTGATCGAGCGTGACGAGACGCCGGCCATCCCCTCCGCGTTCGAGGGCATCGACCTCGTGTCCGCCTCCGGGGCGGTCGAGGTGGCCGCCCGCCAGATCGCGACCGGCGACTGGGAGCAGGTCGCTGCCGGGCTCGTCGACGCGGGCATGCCCGCCGACGTCGTCGAGGCGATCGTCTCCGACGCGATCCGCCTGCTGGCCCCGTTCGCGCCCGTCGCGTCGGAGGCCGACCTCGTCCGCCAGATGCTGGCCCGCACGGTGCGGGTGGAGCACGGCTGGCGCTCGAAGAGCCGCACGATCGCGATCGTCGGCCCGGCCGGCGCCGGCAAGACGCTCACCATCGCCAAGCTCGCGCACGCGTTCGCGGAGCGCTCGCCGTTCACCGTCCGCCTCGTCAGCCTCGAGCCCGGCGAGGGCGCCGAGCGCCTCGACGCGATGACCGAGGGCCTCGACGTCGACCGCCGGACCGCCGACACGCCCGAGGCCGCCAAGTCGGCGGTGCGCGCGCCCGGCACGGACGGCGTCGTCCTGATCGACACGCCCCCCGTCTCTGCCGGCGACGGCGAGAGCATCGCCATGCTCGGCAAGCTGCTCGCGGGCGCCCGGCCGGACGAGACCCACCTGATCGCCCCCGCCGGCTACGACGCGCGCTCGCTGCTGCACCTGAACGCCGCGATCGACCCGGTCTGCCCGGCCAACCGGATCCTGATCTCGCGCATCGACGAGGCGCCGACCGCGGCCGTGCCCGTCGGCATCTCGCTCGGCCTGAAGCGGCCGATCTCCTACATCGCCGACGGCCGCCGGCCCACCGGCGGGCTGCGCCCGGCCGATCCCAACGAGCTCGCGGCGCTGGTGATGCCCTGATGGACCCCAAGCCGCCGCTCGTCGGCCTGTCCGACCACCCTCGGGCCGCAGCGTCGATCCGCCAGATCAAGGCGTGGGGCGGCCTGCTCGGGTTCGTCGTCGTCGCCGGCTTCAGCTACCTCGGCGGGATGGGCGTGCCCGACGCGCTCCTGCGCGGCGTCATCGCCGGCGTCGCCGGCCAGATGCTGGCCTGGATCGCCGCGATCGTCCTCTGGCAGCACCTGCTCGACGGCGAGGCCAGGAACGCGGTGCGGCAGGCGAAGGAGAACCAGCGGCGGGCCCTCCAGCGCGGCTCGCGGGGGACTGAGGCATGACCGACCCGATCGACCGCATCCCGCAGATGCCGCCCGCGTGGGCGCTGCGCGAGCGCGACGCGCGCCGCGACGGCGACCCTCGCCGGCCCAAGCAGCCGCCGCACGTCCCGGGCGACGAGCCCGAGGACGACGAGCCGCACCTCATCGACGTCCGCGCGTAGTCGCGCCTGAGACGTCTTCGTTTGCGATCTTTACAGATCGCTAAAGACCGGAGAGGGCCGGCCGATTACCGGTGTGCGCACCGCAAGGACGCGGTCGCAAAGGACACACACACCTATCTTCAAGGAGGAAGATATGTCCCTCTCCGTCCAGACCAACATCGAGGCGTTCAACGCCCACCGGAACCTGATCAAGACCAGCAACGCGCTGGCCAGCTCGATGGAGAAGCTCTCCTCGGGGTACCGGATCAACAAGGCCGCCGACGACGCCGCCGGCCTGGCCATCTCCGAGAAGCTCAGCGCCCAGGTCAGCGGTCTGACCCAGGCCCAGCAGAACGCGCAGGACGCCGTCAACCTCGTGCAGACGGCCGACGGTGCGATGGGTGAGGTCACCGCCATGCTGCAGCGCGTCCGCGACCTCGCGGTCGAGTACAACAACGGCACGCTGTCGACGTCCGATCAGGCCGCCATCACGGCCGAGGTCGCCCAGCTCTGCTCCGAGATCTCGAGCATCGGTGCCGACACGCAGTTCAACGGCATCGCCCTGCTGACCGGTAGCGCCACCATCACCTTCCAGGTGGGCGCGAACGACGGCGAGACCATCGCCACCAACGCGGTCAAGCTGTTCGGCTCGGGCTCCACGTACGCTGTCGACTCCGGGATCTTCAACTTCTCCGGCTCGACGATCAACCTGTCGGCGATCGACGCCGCCATCCAGAACGTCTCGACCGACCGCGCGACGTTCGGCGCCGTCCAGAACCGGCTCCAGCACACGCTGAACAACCTGGCCAACTACCAGGAGAACCTCTCGGCTTCCGAGTCGAGCATCAAGGACGTCGACATGGCGTCGGAGATGGTCAACTTCACGAAGCTGCAGGTGCTCCAGCAGGCCGGCATGAGCGTCCTCGCGCAGGCCAACCAGGCCCCGCAGTCGGTGCTCTCGCTGCTCCGCTAGTACCACGCTTCACTCCCATGACGAAGGGCCACCCTCGGGTGGCCCTTCGGGTTTTAACGTGGGGGAACCCATGGTTCCCCCACGGGCCCCCTCCTTAGGAGTGTGGCCGGTTGCCGGTGGCGCTCGATGAACGGGGCGTGGGCACAGTCCCTCCTCGGGACTGTCCCCGGTTCTGGCATAGGGTGGGCGCCGCCCCCGCGGTGGTGATCGGGCAGTCGCTCGGCGCCCACACCGCCTTCCTCCTCGCCGCCCGCCGCCCGGAGCTCGTCCAAGCGCTCGTCGTGGCCGAGGCGACGCCCGAGGCCGACCCGGAGGGCCCGGCGACGGTTGAGAGATGGCTCAGCTCCTGGCCGGTCCCGTTCAGCGGCCGCGAGGGCGCGCTGGCCTACTTCGGCGACACGACCTGGGGCCGGGCATGGGCCGACGGGCTCGAGCGACGAGACGGCGGCCTCTGGCCAGGGTTCGACGTCGACGTGATGGTCGCGGCGCTGGCCGAGACGGCCGAGTGCTCGTACTGGGACGAGTGGCGCCGGGTCTCCTGCCCCACGCTCGTGGTGCGCGCCGGCGCCGGCGGCATCCCGGATGTCCTCATCGGGCGGATGGTCGCCGAGGCGCCTCGGGCAACGTCAACGGTCATCGCCGACGCCGGCCACGATCTGCACCTCCACCAGCCGGAGCGCTGGCGCGAGGTCATCGAGGCGTTCCTGGGCTAGGGGACAGTCGCAAGGCCGGGCCCAGGACGGAAATCGGGGTCAGACCCCGAACGGCGCCCGTGACAGTTCCGTTGCAGTTCCGTTCGGGGTCTGACCCCGGTTACAGAACGACGTAGCCGGTGGCGTCGGAAGGCCACCGCGTCTCCTCGCGGACGCCGTTCGAGGCGTTGCCCTCGACGGTCGTCAGCGAGCCGTCGGCATTCACGGACTTCACGATGCCCACGTGCTCCGTGCCGAAGAGGATCAGGTCGCCCGGGGCGGGCGTCTGGGTGAGGCGGCCGGTCGAGCGGGCCCAGTCGGTGATCTCGGCAACGGAGCCGAGGCCCTGACCGTGGTCGCCGATCGGCGCGCCCGCCTGGGCCGCGCACCACGAGACGAAGTAGGCGCACCACGGAGCGCCGGCATAGGCGCCCTGCGTGGCCGTGCGGTACTCGGCGATCTGGGGGCCGTCGTTTGAGCCGGGAGGCTGCTCGGTCACGCCCACCTGGGTCTCGGCCACCTGGAGGGCGCCGAGGCCGGCGCTGCCGGCCGAGCCCCCGGGCGCGGCCACCTGGCTCGTCCCGCCGGCGGCGGCGAGCGCCTGCTGGAAGGAGGTGACCGAGCCGGACGCCGTGGCGGGGGCCGGCTGGGCGTCGAGCAGCGACGGCGAGGAGATCTGGCCGACCATCGCCTCCAGCTGCTGCATGCGGCTCAAGGCGTCGGTGAAGGTCGCGGCGGAAACGGCGTCAGGCGAGAAGCTCATTCATCCTCTACATCGCCCGCGGCCGGCGGAAGTTGAGGCCGCCTGGCGACCAGCATGCGATGGGGGCCGCCCATGCTCGAAGACGTGGACGGCCCCCGGGTGACGCGGGTGATGCCCGGGCTTGCGCTTAGCCGCGCAGCAGCGAGAGCACCGACTGCGAGGACTGGTTGGCCTGTGCGAGGACGCTCATGCCGGCCTGCTGAAGCACCTGCAGCTTCGTGAAGTTCACCATCTCGGCCGCCATGTCGACGTCCTTGATGCTCGACTCGGAGGCGGACAGGTTCTCCTGGTAGTTGGCCAGGTTGTTCAGCGTGTGCTGGAGCCGGTTCTGGACGGCGCCGAACGTGGCCCGGTCGGTGGACACGTTCTCGATCGCGGCGTCGATCGCCGACAGGTTGATCGTCGAGCCCGAGAAGTTGAAGATCGCGGAGTCGATGGCAAAGCCGGCGCCGGAGCCGAACAGCTTGATGGCCGACGTGGCGATGGTCTCACCGTCGTTGGCGCCCACCTGGAAGGTGATCGTGGCATTGCCGGTGAGGAGCGCGATGCCGTTGAAGGTCGTGTCGGCACCGATGGTCGAGATCTCGGCGCAGAGCTGCGCGACCTCGGCCGTGATGGCGGCCTGGTCGGCGGTCGAGAGCGTGCCGTTGTTGTATTCGACCGCGAGGTCGCGGACGCGCTGCAGCATCGACTGCACCTCGTTCATCGAGCCGTCGGCGGTCTGCACGAGGTTGACGGCGTCCCGCGCGTTCTGCTGGGCCTGGGTCAGACCGCTGACCTGGGCGGCCAGCTTCTCCGAGATGGCCAGGCCGGCGGCATCGTCGGCGGCCTTGTTGATGCGATAGCCCGACGAGAGCTTCTGCATCGACTCGGACAGCTTGTTCGAGGTGTTGACCAGGTTCCGATGCGCGTCGAACGCCTCGATGTTGGTCTGGACGGAAAGAGACATGACGGTTCTCCTTGGGGACGGATTTCAGTCTTCGTTCGGGGGGATGTCGGTGGGGACGCTCGAGACGGTCGCCAGGGCGGCGGCGGCGTTCTCTTCCTTGATCGCGAGCCAGATCTCGTGCCGGTACACGGGCACGTCGCCGGGCGCGTCGATGCCGAGGCGGACGCTCGACCCCGAGACCTCGAGCACCGTGACGGTGATCTGATCGCCGAGGCAGATACGCTCGCCGGCTCGCCGGGTGATGACGAGCACGCCTACACCCCCGTGGCCGCAACCGGGGCGGCCGGGGTCGCGGGACGCACTTCGGAGAGCGGCACGCGCGAGAACAGCGGCTCGCGGACGCCGTACCCTCCGACCTCGTTGATCACCTGGCGGCCGAGCCGGCTGGCGCCGTGGATGACGATCGGGCCACGCAGGTTGATGGTGAAGTCGCCGAGCTGGTCGGCGGCGCGGACGACGCAGAAGATCTCGGCCTGCTCGGGCGACTCGAGCTGCAGCGTGGCGGCGTCGTCGTCCGACAGCTTGACCTCGTAGTCGCCGAAGAAGGGCCACGGCTTCGTCACGGGCAGCGCCAGCGACGGATCGTCGATCGAGTGCAGCCAGAAGAACACCGACTTGTCGTCCCGGGCGACCAGCGCGTAGCGGTTGCCGCCGAGACCGATGAGACCCTCAGGGAACACGATGATCGTGTCCTCACGGACCTCGATCCTGCCGAAACGGGTGCTGTTGATGTACATGTCTACCTGGGTCTCCTTCAGGAGTCGTTACGTGCCGAGAAAGTCCATGAGCGACGGCTGGATGATCTGTGCGCCGGCGCGCAGCGCGGCCTGATATGCGGCCTGCTGGGTCGAGAAGTTGACCATGACCTGGGTCATATCGGCGTCCTGGACGTTGGACAAAAGCTGTGTCGTCGACTGCTCCGTCGCCTGGAGCCGATTCGTCGCCGTCGTGAGGCGATCGGAGAGCGCGCCCACCTGTGCGCGCGCGTTGATCAAGGTGTCGTTCGCGGCGTCGAGCGCGTTGAGATCGGTGGTGCTGAGGGCGTTCGTGTTGCCCGACTGGAGGTCGTTCACGATCCCCCGCAACGTCGCCAGCAGGCCGCTCGTGCCGTCGCCGATCAGGCTCGACCCGGGCTGGTTGATCGACACCTGTACGCCCACGCCGATCTCGCGCGTGATCATGGCGGTGTTGCCCGAGTACGCGTCGTTCGTGCCGAGCTGGTAGGGCTGCGTGTTCGTGGAGGTGCCGGAGAAGATGTAGCGGCCGGCGTACTGCGTGTTCGCATCCGTCTTGATCGAGTCGATGAGCTGGTTGAGCTCGGTGACGATCGCCTGGCGGTCGCTGGCGGCGTTCGTGTCGTTCGCACCCTGCAGCACGAGGTCGCGGGCGCGCTGGATCGAGTCGCCGATGCCCCCGAGGGCGGTGTCGGCCACGGTCTGCCACGAGTTCGCGTCCTGCACGTTCGACTGGTACTGCTGGTTCGCGGCCAGGTCGGCACGCAGCTTCAGCGCCTGGCTGGCGCCGTACGGATCGTCGGACGGCTGGTTCAGCTTGTAGCCGGACGACAGCTGCTGCTCGGAGTTCGAGAGCTGCGTGGTCACGTTGCGCAGGTCGTAGAGCAACGTCTGATTCATCATTCCCTGGGTGATCCTGGTGGTCACAGGCCGACCCTCCCGGTGCGGTTGATCAGCTGATCGAGCATGTCGTCCATCGCACTCAGCGCGCGGGCCGAGGCCTGGTAGCCGCGCTGGAACGTGATCAGGTTCGTCATCTCCTCGTCGAGGCTCACGCCGGAGACGGACTGGCGCTGGTTCTGCAGCGCGTTCGTAAGCGCCGTCGTCGTCTCGACCTGGTTCGTCGCCTGCTGCACGTCGGCGCCGACCTGGGTCACAAGCTGCGTGTAGGCGGCGTCGATCGTGGACGAGCCGATCGTCGGCGTCGTCTGCATATCGGCCATGAGGAGGGCGTTTCCGGCATCGCCGACCGCGCCCGTCGACGACGCGGCGATCAGCGCCGGGTTCGAGATCAGCGCCGGGTTGACGGCGATGTTCGTCGCGTCCGTGCCCGTGAAGAAGGCCCCGCCCGCGTTGCCGTTCAGGTCGAAGCCGGCGGCGCTCTGCGCGTTCGTCTTCGCGATCAGCGCCGAGGCGATGGTGTTCAGCTGCGCCTGGTAGCCGGGGATCGTGGTGTCCCGCAGCGTGATCAGGCCCTGGATCTTCCCGGCCGAGAGGCCCGTGAGGTCGGTCTCGGCCAGGGTGGCCGAGGTACCGCCGGTGACGAGCGACGCGCCGCCGAAGCTGATGTCGACCGACCCGTTCGTCCCGCTGGTCACCGTGACGTTACCGAGCGCCGAGAGCTGATCGACGAGCAGGTCGCGCTGGTCGAGCAGGTCGTTCGGCGAGCTGCCCGTGGCCGTGATCTTCGAGATCGTGAGGTTCAGCTGGGCGATCTGCGTGCCCAGATTGTTCGCCTGAGTGATGGTGTCCGTGACGTTCTGCGCGGTCTGGGACTGGAGCGTCGTCAGCTGCGACGAGAGGCTCTGGAACCCGTCTGCGAGGCTGGCAGCGGACTGGGCGAGCGCCTGGCGCGTGCCCATGTCCTCGGGGTTGTTCGAGAGGTTCTGCCACGCGCCCCAGTAGTCGGCCAGCAGCGAGGAGAGGCCGCT
This sequence comes from Actinomycetota bacterium, assembly GCA_046732235.1. GTDB lineage: Bacteria > Actinomycetota > Thermoleophilia > Gaiellales > JAICJC01 > JAICJC01. The sequence continues at coordinate 3,286 of JBKPMQ010000267.1, read as the reverse complement.
GGCGGTGGGCTCGTTGAACGCGAGCTGCACCTGCTGGAGGCCGTCCTGTTGCGCCTGGGCCTGGCCCTGGAGCATCGACTGGGCGCGGTACTGGACGTCGAGGAACGCGTCGCGGATGCGCTGGTAGCCGGCGACGTCGACGCCCGTGCCGATCTGGCCGGGGCCGGCGGGCGCGGTCGTGACGCCCGGCATCGCGTACGCGGGCGACGCCTGGAACACGGCCACCTGCCGCGAGTACCCGGTGGTGCTCGCGTTGGCGATGTTGTGGCCCGTCGTGTCCAGCGCCTGCTGCTGCGCGAGCAGGCCGCGGAGGCTCGTCTCGAGGCCCATGAAGGTGGAGAGCGCCACGCTAGCCCCTCAGATCCACCAGATTCGCGGGCTGGGTCGGCGTCGTGTGCCCGACCGACGTGTATCCGGCCTGCGGCGCGCCGGACACCACGCGCATCAGGTGATCCAGGAACAGGAGCTCCTGCCGGATCAGGACGCGGTTCTGCCGGTGGATGCGTGCGACCTCCGCCAGCAGGCCCTTGAGCTCTGCCGAGAGCACGCGCACCCGCGTCGCCGTGGGCTCGGGGGTCAGCTGCAGAAGCATGTCCAGGGTGACCTGATCGGCAGGGACGCGCAGAACTTGAGCCGCGCTCGCGAGCAGCGCGTCGCGCTCCCGCTCGATGTGCGTGCGCTGCACCATCTCCTGCTGGACCTCGGCCAAGCGCGCGAGAACACCCTGCACATCCTGCACCTTGATCGCCTCGCTCTGGGCGAGCACGATCTGCAGCATCCGCCGGTTCGAGGCCAGCTGGCGCTCGAGATGCTCGACGAGCCCGTTCACCGCTCGTCTCCCGCGGCGGTGTCGGTCGTCGTGGTGGTGAGCCCGGTGGAATGCGCCAGCATGAGGTAGAGCTGGTGGGCGATGCCGAGGCCGCCGGCCTGGGTGATGCCGTCGGACAGGGCCTGGGGCAGCATCTGGCTCACGACCGGCGAGGTGCCGCCCGTCGAGAAGATCGAGTCCGTCGACGGATCGTCCGACCCGTCGGAGCCGTCGTCCGAGCCGCCCATCGCGTCGGTGCCCTGCATCGTCTGGGCCAGCTGATCGGTCAGCTCCTGGGTCAGCAGCTGCTCGAACCCGAGCGCGGCCTTGTAGAGCTGTTCGCCCTTGGCGCCCGCAGCGCGGACGTCCGGCGGCAGCACCGTCGGCATGATGCTCGAGCCGAGGGCGGACAGATCCTGTGACGAGAGATCGCTCACGCCTACTGCCTGATCTGGTTCGCGACCTGCATCATCTGGTCCTGGTTCTGGATGGCGCGGCTGTCCATCTCGAAGCTGCGCTGCGCGTCGATCAGCGCGACCATCGTCTGGGCGAGATCGACGTTCGACGCCTCGAGGTAGCCCTGCTGGATCTCCGAGCCGGAGATCGCATGCGGCCGGCCGCTGGCCGGGGTGGCGGCGAACAGGTTGCTGCCGAGCGCGGTGAGGCCGGCGGTGTTCGTCACGGTGACGAGCGTGATCTTGCCGATGCGGGTCTGCCCGGCGCGGACGGTGCCGTCCGCGGCGACGGAGACGGAGTCGGGGCCGGACCCGGCGGGAAGCTTCAGCGGCGGAACGAGCCGCTCGCCGGACTGGGTCACGATCTCCCCGTTCGCATCCGCCGTGAAGTCGCCGGAGCGGGTCAGCGCGACGGAGCCGTCGGCGCGGCGCACCTGGAAGTAGCCGGGGCCGGCGATGGCGAGCGAGAGCGGGTCGCCGGTCGCCTGGAAGGCGCCCTCGGCCTCGTTGCGGCCGGCGTCGACGATGGCCGAGCCCGCGCCGATGCGCATGCCCTGCTCCGTGTTGTAGATCAGGTCACGGAAGCCGATGCGGGCCTGCTTGTAGCCCGTCGTGTCGACGTTCGCCAAGTCGTTGGCGAGCATGTCCATCCGCGTCTGCTGTGCCAGCATTCCGCTGGCGGCCGAATAGAGTCCGTTCAGCATCGAAGCCCTTCCCGAAGGAATCTCGGGGCTGAGAGATGCGGTCGGTGCCTCTCTCGCCGGCCTCTGCGGTGCAGTCCAGCCGTGTGCGATCCCCGATATGTTCCGCCTCGTTATCGGCGGGCATCGGCGGTTCTTGAGCCGCCGGGGCGAACTACTGGCCGGTGGCGCTGCCGACCGAGTTGGCGGCGCGGCCCAGCTCGGTGTCGATCGACTGGATCGCCCGCTGGGTGGTCTCGTAGGCGCGGAACGACACGATCATGTCCACCATCGCCTCGGCGGGCTGGACGCCCGAGCCCTCGAGGAAGCCCTGCTGGACGGTCGTGCCGCCGGGGCGCACGCCGGGCGTGCCGGTGAAGAGGGTGTCGCCTTGCTTGGTGGCGCCGGTGAGGGACATCACGGCCAGCGTGCCGACGGTGCGGGTGCCAACCTTGACGGTGCCGCGCTGGTCGATCGAGATCTTGGACGGGTCGGAGCCCTGCCCGACCGTGATCGGCTTGCCGCTCGTGCCGAGCACGAGGTTGCCGGTGGACGTGCACAGCCGGCCGCGGGCGTCGACCAGCAGCTGGCCGTCGCGCGTGTAGCGGACGCCGGAGCCGGTGGCGACGGCGAGGAAGCCGGGGCCGTCGAGGGCGACGTCGAGCGGGTTGCCGGTGCTCTGCAGCGGGCCCTGGGTCAGGTCGGTCACGACGTGGGTGATCCGGGAGCCCATGCTCAGCGACCCGATCGGCGCGCCGGTGCCGGAGTTCCAGAGCAGCACGTCGGAGAAGCTGGCCTGCTCGGAGTTGTCGGCCTTGTACCCGGGCGTCGAGGCGTTGGCGAGGTCGTTCGCGAGCTGATCCTGGCGCACCTGCTCGGCCAGCATCCCCGATGCCGCGATGTACAGACCTCGTTCCATCTCGAATTCGCTCCCAACCGGTCGATGACGGGAATCCGGAGTGCCGGATCCTCCCGCCGATGATCGTCCGGGACGAGCGTGACTTGACATGAACCTCCAGCAGATCACCTTGAAGGGGGCCGGAGCTGACCCGGCGTCGGGCGCGCGGCCGCTTGCCCTCGCGCTCGGGAAGGAGCTGGTCGCCCGGATCGTCGCGGCACCCGACGGCGGCGGCCGCGGGCTGATCTCGCTCGCCGGCATCGTGCTCGAGGCGCGACTGCCGGCCGGGCTCGAGGCCGGCCGCGCCGTGCGGCTCCAGGTCGCCCGGGCGGACGCCGAGGAGGTGGTCGTCAAGATCGTCTCGGACCAGTCCGGGCACGTCGACCCGGCCGCGGCCGGGCGCGTGGCCGGCGAGCTGGCCCTGCGCAACGACCCTGACCTCATG
>JBKPMQ010000266.1:0-12663 GCA_046732235.1 Actinomycetota bacterium | reverse complement strand
CGAACTGGTCGTTGTACGGGTTCGCGCCAAGCACGTCGTTGATCCATCCGCCGGGACCACACCCGTTCGGCTCGCCCCACGCTGCACGCGCGGGCGTTGCGCCGCTCACCGCGCCCACGACAAGCGTCATCACCACACACGAGACAACGATCGTGCACCGCGTGGAATGGCTCACAGGGCCTCCTCCCAGGACGCGCAGACCCTCCGGAAGGATTCGGGTGGGTACAACATACGACGAGACGGCGATCGTGACAAGCGATCGCCGGCGGTTCCCGGGTCGAGTCGACGTGGCCGGCGGCGTCCTGACGGGCGAACCGGCCCTACGTGTGCAGGTGCCCGGCCAGGATGACGTCCACTCCGGCGCTGTAGAGGTCTGCCAGAAGTCCTTGTAGCGGCTGACGCGCGTGCTCGTGCCGTTGGAGTACGGCCGGTGAGGAATTCCCCTGCGCGAGCCGGGGCGGCAGCCGCCGATCCGCGCCGCTCCTTGCTCGCGACGTCGGCTACCGCGTGCGCCGAAGTGCGCCGACCAAGCCGCCGCGGCGACGCCACGCGAAGCGCAGCAAAGCCAAGGTGAACCTCGTACGAAGCAGTCTCAGAAGCAGCATCTTGAGCCGCGTTTTCCCCAAACACCGCAGCACCAATCATGGCGCTCGGGACGATCGGAACTGCGCACCGCAGAACCGGAGGCGTTCCGTATCTGTCTGCCCGCAAGTCGTTCAGACGACCACCGCGATGCCCGTTAACCATGTCGCACGGCTGGTTCCGACCGTGGCCGTCGCAGACTCAACGGCGGCCGTCGACCCAGGCGACATGTCCCCGATGGGCTGCTTCAGCCGAGAGGGAGCGGCCCGGTCGATCGATTTCAGGCTATACCCGTATCGATGGTCGACCGGGCCGCTGGCTGTCGCTGCGAGCCCCCTCGGTGCGAAGAACCGCCAAGACCTCGGGCTCCGGCCGGTCGACACTGCAGCAGACGCCTGCAACCGCCCACAAGGCGATTTCCACTCGAAATGCCACTCACGCGGCGAGTGGCGTCGCTTTTGATCGCGCACCCTCGTCGCATTCTCACGGGAGGGCCGACAGCGCGCGGTCGAGGATGGCGGGCCAGGCGACGATCGAGGTTACGATCAGGGCGAGCGCGATGGCGCCCGGGGCGGCAACACGGATCTGGCCGACCCACCCGACTGACGCGGGTGCTGAGTGGTGTGCAGGGGTTTCCATGCGCCCCAAGCTACGCGCAGCTGGGAGCCATGGCGTCAGGGAGATCCCTCGATCGACGTCAGGACGCCACCAGCGGGTCAGCGTCGCGTCTCCCCCACCGCCACTGCCTGGGCCGGGGCGAGAACCCGACCGGCAGCCTTTCCGAGTGGAGACGCATCCTGGGCGGATAGGCTGGTAGCCGTATGGGCCTTTTGGCGTCATCGGAGGCGGCGCTCGATTGCCTCGGTATGACCAACGAGGACGCGGTCGCGGTCGTGTGCAACGAGGAGCAGCGGACGATCGCCGAAGCGCTCGCCGACGCGGCACATCGCCGTGCGAGATCGGTGACGCTGCTCGAGTTTGCGGCCACGTCACGGCATGGGGAGGAGCCGCCGGCGGAGGTCGCCGAGGCGATGGCGGCCGCTGATGTCGTCCTTGCGCCGACCTCGAAGTCGCTGAGCCTCACCGAAGCCCGACAGGCGGCGACCCGGGACGGCGTGCGGATTGCGACGCTGCCGATGATCACCGAGGACATCTTTGTACGGACGCTGCCGGTCGACTACACCGAGTTGAGGCGGGTGAGCGAGTCGGTGGCCGCGCGACTGACCTCGGCATCGAGCGCTCGCGTCACGTCAGCGGCGGGAACCGACATCGTCTTGAGTTTGGATGGCCGGGTGGGACGAAGCGACGACGGCAACCTGCAGGCGGCCGGCGCATTCGGGAATTTGCCGGCCGGTGAGGGCTACATCGCGCCGGTCGAAACGGCTGGGAACGGCACGATCGTGATCGACGGCTCGCTGGCCGGCTATGGTCGTCTCGCAGATCCCGTCCGCATCACCGTCCGGGACGGCCGCGCCGTCGACGCGACCTGCGACGCCGGCCGCTGGCTGCTGGAAACGCTCACAGCCGGCGGCGACGACGGACGCTCGATCGCCGAGCTCGGCATCGGCACCAACCCGGCCGCTCGGCTCTCGGGAAACGTGCTCGAGGACGAGAAAGCGATCGGCACCGCGCACCTCGCATTCGGCGCCAGCCAGGGCATCGGCGGCGTCACGACGGCGAGTGTGCACATCGACGGCGTCATGCTCGGTGTCAGGGTCGATCTTGACGGCGAGGCGCTGCTGGACGCCGGCCACCTGAACCTCCCCTAATGGCTCGCCAGATTTCATTGGCCGGCTTTCTCGAAGTCTCACTTCGACGAGCGGCTTATCCATCACGGTTAGTAGACTCGTCCGAGTGGAGACCGATTCGCGTCCGCACGCGACCATGGGCGACACGTCGGATCTGCGCTCCTTCCTGATCGCCGATGTCCGCGGCTATACCCGGTTTACAAACGAGCGCGGGGATGAGGCGGCCTCCGAGCTCGCGGGCCGGTTCGCAAGCCTGACGCGCGACACTGTCGCCGAATACGCCGGCACACTCCTCGAGCTGCGTGGCGACGAGGCGCTTTGCGTGTTCTCGTCCGCCCGCCAGGCAATCCGGGCCGCGGTCGAGCTGCAGCGCCGATTCCGGGAACGGACGAACGGACAGCTGGCCTTTCCGCTCGGCGTCGGGATGGGCCTGGACGCGGGCGAGGCCGTGCCGACAGAGGGCGGGTACCGCGGGGGTGCCCTGAACCTGGCGGCGCGACTGTGCAGCATCGCGTTGCCCGGCCAGATCCTCGCCAGCGAGGCGATTGTCCACCTGGCACGGCACGTCCCCGGAGTACGGTTCCACCCCCGCAAGCGCGCGCACCTGAAGGGACTCGACAGGCCCGTCAATGTCATCGAGATCGTCCCCGAGGAGCCGCTGCCCCCGGCTCCTGAGCCGCCCCGACGCCGCCGCCTCCGTCGCACGGCTGCCATCGCGCTCGCGCTCGTGTTCGGCGGCGCAGTCGTCGCGGCCGCGGCAGCGTGGCACTTCTACCGATCCGGCCAACCAACGGCGATTCCCGGAAACTCGGTGGTCACAGTCGAGACCGCGTCGAACCATGTCGGTGCCCCGGTCGCGGTGGGGACGACGCCGGCCGCGGTGGCCGCCGGCGACGGTTCCATATGGGTGTTGAACGCCGACGATCGGACATTGTCGCGCGTCGACCCGAAGACGGGCCAGGCCGCTCCACCCAGGGCGCTGCCGGGGGTCGGAACACCCGTGGCGATCGCAATCGGCGAGGGGTCGCTCTGGGTGGTGACCGCGGTCCAGCGTACCTCGTCGCAGGTGCGACTGGCGGTCTCCTCCGCTGAGGTACTGAAGCTCGACCCACGGACCGCCGTCGAGTTTCCGCGTAGCCGTGTGCGGCTCTCCCAGCCGCCTGAACGCTCCTTCACCGGGCAAGGAAATATCAGAGTGGCCGCCGGCGGCGGCCGCGTCTGGGTCGTGAACCCTGCCCGTACGGTGTCTGTGATTGATCCGGTCCACAACGCCGTGATCGGCACGGCGACCGACGTGGACGCCGGTGCGCTCGCGCTCGACGGCAGCAATGCGTGGGTGGTCGACGCCGGCCCGTCCATCACACGCATCGACGGCACCGCCGCCGTGCAACAGCGGATCAAGGTGCCAGCGATCAGCCTCAGCTCGCTCGTGATCGGCCACGGAGCGGCCTGGGCAGTGGATCCGTACGGCGGCCTCCTCTACCGCGTCGAGCTGCACGGCCAGCACGTCGTGACGACTGTCCGAGTCGGGCCGGGAGCGGAGTCCGTCGCCGCGGGACCGGGTGCCATCTGGGTGGCAAATCCGGTCGCCGGCGTGGTGCTCCGAATCGACCCTCGCCGACAGCGGATCGTGGCGCGGCTCCCGCTCGGGAACCCGCCGCTCAGCCTCGCGGCAACCGAGGATCGTCTCTGGGTGACGGTCGGCGGTGCGCGCGATGCCACAACGTCGGCGGCGTCCTCTTGCGACGACATCTTCTACCGGGGCCCCGGCGCTCCCGACCGGCTCATCGTGTCGGACTTCCCGATGCAGGGCGCTGTGTCGGCTACCACCCTCCCGATGACCGCGGCCATCCGGCTCATGCTCGTGCAGCGCCGGTTCCGAGCGGGGCCGTACACCATCGGCTATCAGGCGTGCGACGACTCGACCGCGCTGTCTGGGAACTACGACCTCGGCAAGTGCGTCGCCAACGCCAAGTCATACGCCGCCAACCCTTCCGTGATCGGCGTCGTCGGCGCACACAACTCTGCGTGCTCGGCGAGCGAGCTGCCGATTCTGAACGGCGCCGCGGGCGGCGCCGTCCCGATGGTGTCGCCGACGAATTCGGACATCAACCTGACGCACGAGTACAAGGACATTCCCGGCGGCACCGGCGGCCTGTACCCGACCGGGGTGCGAAGCTATGCCCGCGTGTATCCGGCGAACGACGCCCAGGCGGCGGCGCAAGCGATGCTGCTCACGCGTCTCGGCCGCCACCGGGTGGCCGTAGTCCGAGCGGCACGCGATCCTTACGCCACCTCAATCGCAGTATCGTTCGGCCACGCCGCGCGGCGGCTCTCACTCCGCATCGTGAGCACGACGGTCTGGGACGAGCGGCGCTCGACCGCAGCCGCCCTCGCGGCCCGCATCCACCGCTCCCACGCCGACGCGGTAGTGCTGGCGGGCCTGCTCAACTTCGGCATCAGCGCGGATGTCGTAGCCCAGGTTCGCGCCACGCTGGGGGCGCGTGTGGCGCTCGTGGGAGACGACGGATTCCTGCCCGTCCCCGTGTTGTTGCGCGAAAGCCGGGGCCTCGCGCGCGGTATGTACATCACCGCTGCAGCGGCCTTCCCGGCAGACCTCCCCGCGACCGGTCGCGATTTCCTCCGCAGGTTTGCCGCGGCATATCCCGACCAGCCCCGGAGCGGCTTCGCCGCCTACGCGGCCGAGGCGGCCGATGTCCTGCTCGCGGCGGTCGCGCGCTCCGACGGGACGCGCCGCTCGGTAACTGCCGAGCTGCTCGGTGTGCGGCTGGAGGACGGGCCGCTCGGGAAATTCTCGCTCGACGCTCAAGGCGATCCGGTCGAGCCGATGGTGTCCGTGTTCCGCGTCTCACCGGGCGGACACATTGACGGGCTGCCGTTCGACTACCAGGACTCCGTGCTCACCACCGTCCTCACGCCTGGCGTCGATCTCGCCAAGGCCGGCGCTGCCGACTGAGCCGGCCTCGGCGCTGAGCCGATGGTCGCCGCGCCTCCATACCCGGCAGAGCCGTCCGCGCCCCGCATGGCAGCTACCTCTCTGGGTCAGCACCGTGGACGGCGTTCGTCTTCCGACGTATCGGGCGCCCTCGTACGATGGTGGTATGCCTGCCGCGCGCCGGATCGTCGACCTGCGAGAATCTTCTTGTCATGAGTGCGGCGCGCCGTTGACGTGGACGCCTGCATCGGATGCATCGTCGGGCTCACGTGGCGCAGCCGCGCGTGCGATTGGGGCATCGGCTGTTTCAGCCGCTGACTGGGAGGCGGGGTGCGTGAAGTGCGGTCAGGCATACTTCACTCGCTCGTATTCGGCTCGTGGTGGTTCACCGGGAACGGCACAGACCTGAGGCACTTTGCGAGGCGATGAACCGACCGCCCGCCTGCCGCCGCCGCCGCTACGCCGCCTGTCGCGCGTTCTCCATGTCGGTGGAAGGCGGCGCGACGCTCGTGGCGGCGAGGATCGCGTCGACCACATGGGGATCGAACTGTGTGCCTCGGTGGCGCCGGAGCTCCAGGTGCGCCTCGGCTTGTGGCATGGCCACGCGGTAGCTCCGCGTCGTGGTCATCGCGTTGAAGGCGTCGCAGCAGGACACGATCCGCGCCACGAGAGGGATATCGTCGCCGGCTAGCCCGTCCGGATAGCCGCGCCCGTCGTAGTGCTCGTGGCACGAGCGGACGATCGCGCCGACCTCCGCGAGGACACCGCCGACCTTGGCGAGGAGCTGCTCGCCCTCGATGGTGTGCGTGTTGATGAGGGCGCGTTCCTCGGAGGTGAGCGGCCCCGGCTTGTTGATGATGGCCTTGGGAATGCGAATCTTGCCAACGTCGTGGAGCAGCGCGGCCAGCTCGACAAGGTGGCGGTTGCGGGCGTCGAGCCCGAGACGATCGGAAACTTCCAGGGCCAGTTCGACGACGTCGCGGCTGTGCGCCCCGGTGTACTCATCGTCGGCGTTGATGACGTCGCCCAACAGAAATGCGGTGCCCCGGTACGCGGCGGAGAGGTCGAGCGCGTGGCTGAGTCGTCCTGAGCGCTCGTGTGCGAGGAGTCGTGCCGCCAGAAGCAGCGGAAGCGGGAGGAGATAGGCCGGAGCCCACACGGTTCCCGCCAGGCCGGCGGCGAGGCCGACGGGCGCGAGGCACGTATCGACGATCATGATCCACCCAAACGGTTCGACCAGCGACCTTGCGTCGACGCGCACCGCGAACTGCTCGCGGATCATGGAAAACGACATGTCCGCGGCGAACTGTGCGCCCAGGGCCACCATGGTGACGGCAGCGCTTCGACCGGGCGACGCTCCAGGGTGGAAGAGGAGGAGAAAGACGGCCGCCGGGGCGAGCGTGTATGACGCATTTCCGGCCGCGATCACGATCCGGTCGGGATGCACCCGACCCCGCAGGCACCGCGGAAGCTGGGCCGCCACGAGCCCCGCCGCGACCGTCAGCGGGACGGCGCCGGCGGGGAGTGCGAACAGGGCAGGGATGAGGACCAGCTCGACGGGCGAGGCGAAGCCGCTTCCGATCTCGAGTTCGATCCGGGAGGCGAGACCGACGGCTGCCGAGAACACGATCGCGAACGCCCACGTCCGCGCGTTCGACGGCGGATCGTGCCACGCGAGCGCGACGGCAGCGAGGGCGAAGAAGAACGTGTTCGTCCCGTGCGTCCACGCCTCCCTCCGTGACATGCGCGTGGCCGTCCGCTTCCGGGAGGCGCCGACGAGGCGTGTTTCCGGATCGAGCGATTCTTCTGAAGTGGTCACGCCGTTGTCATCGGCGGATCGCGCCCGTCCGTGTAGGGGCGGGCGGATCCGACCGTCTGCTCCTGCGGCATGGCCGCCCTAGCGGCTGTGGAAGGGATCAACGTAGAGCGACGAGATCGAGAGCGTCTCGTCCTTCTGGAGTCCTTCGGCCTTGAACTGGAACGCCACCGCCGTCACGCCGCTCGGCGACGCCATCGCGAGGACGTTCATGTACATCGGAAGGACGAGGGAGGGCTGCCATTCGCTGCCGGCCTTGACCCTGGCGATCGTCAGGTGCCTGACGTGTCCGCCGAAGTCCTCGTAAATGACATCCACCTTGAGGTTGGCCTTGCCGTTTCCGCCGACGTCCCTCGCGAAGAAGCGGATCGTCGGATCGTCGATGTCGACGCACATCGCCGGCGTTGCAGCCTGGGCGCCGTTCTTGAACTGGAGCGACTGGTCGGCGCCGGTGAACGGGTCGCCGGATGCGACGACACTCACCTGTTTGCTCAGCGTCCAGCCAGCGGTGGACGAGAGGTCGCCCTGCGGCGCGAGCATGTACTGCGCCTCGTCTCCCCACGGAAGGAAGACGTGGGCGCTTGGGCCGTACCCGCAGTCAGCCGACGACACAAGCCTCCCGGCAGTCGCCCATCTGCCGTGGCTGAGCAGATCGGCCATCTGCCGCTGAATCGAGGAGACCTGCTTCGTGACGTCCAGCAACTGCGACGCGTCCGGGGCGGCACCGTCGTCGGCCATCGCGGGGACGGCGGCGATGCCCAGGCAGATGACGGCGAGCGCAGCTGCGGCAAGATGCCGCATCAACTTGCTCATGATGAACTCCTGTCGGGGGTCGGAGTAAGGCAGCGCCGGGGGGCGCGCCTCTCATTGAGCCGCCCTGCGTTCGAGATGTCGTCACCATTCGGAGGGAATCGAGGCCCCCCGCGTGGGGCGAGAGGCATGTTCCGCTCCCGGTTTCGTTGTGCATGCAGCGTTCCGAGGGAGGACGAGGCGGGGCCACGCGAGGCGTCCAGGGATCAACGGCGAGCCGCTCCGCGATGCCGGCGGTCCCGGGTCGCTCGGCGGTTGCTGCGAACCCCTGGTCGGTCCCAAACGCAAACAAGCGGCGGGCCACATCACCGGTGGCCCGCCGCCTCGTCGTCGGGTCTAGTGCACGACGACGATGTCGTTGAAGCTGTTCTTGCCGATGTCGGCCCAGGCCGCCGGCTCCGGCGTGTAGTTCGTCTGCCCGTCGGTGATCGTGCCCGATGCGGTTGCATCTCGGAACACGCCGGAGTAGGTGGTGGACTCTTTGAAGCCATCCGTCGAGTACACGTTGTGTCCGTGCTGCTTCGTGGCGCTCCCGACGCCCGTCCAGGTCACGTCGACCTGCACCGGATACGTGTTGTCGTTCTGATCCGTCACCTGCACGGTGGCGTTCAGCGTCGCCGAGGAGAGGTTCTTGCGTATTCGAAGCTCATCACCTGACGGCTGCAGCGACCCATACGCGAACGAGATGTATTCGTCGGTGCACACGTTGTACTGGGACACGTACAGGTCCACCTCGGTGGCCGACGCCGGTCGCCCGGTCTGCTTGACCCGGCCGTTCGCGCCGAAGACGTACGCGGAAGTGTCGATGCACCCGGCTTGGCTGTCGAACCCAGCCTCCGCCATGCTGCCGCGGACGCTGTAGTGCTCGCTGCCGGCGGCCTGGGCGGTTCCTGCGCCCAGGAGGGCGCACGCGCCCATCCCGACCAGCATGAGGACCCGTCGAATCATGACCGTCTCCTTTCATGAGGATCGCCCGATGGCGATCGATCCAGCGGAGAGGCTCGCCGACGGGCGTAAGCCACCGGTAAGGCGGCGGTGAGGCCGGGGGTGCCGTTACCTCAGCTGCCGCTCGTGCGCGCGCGTGGTGCGGATGAGCTGCCGAAGCGGACCGCAGGTATCGCACGGCGCGATCTCGGTGATGCCGTCGTCGCCTGTCGAGAGAATTTGCGTCGTGGTTCCCGGCATCAGCTCGGCGGTTCGCGTTGCGCCGGCATGCAGCTGGAGTGTCGTCAGCACGACGCCGCGCCTCCAGTCCCAGACGCGCACGGTGCCGTCCGTGCTCGCGATGATGACCCACCGTCCGTTGGCGGTGAAACGCACGTCGGTCACGATGGCCGGCAGGGTCGGAAGGGAGACGTTGTTCCCGGAGCCGACGTCCCAGACGGCGACCCTGCCTCCCTCGGTTCCCGCAACGACGTGCGTTGACGTCGGATCGAACGCGGCGGCAACGACGCGCGCGCCGCCGAGGCGCCACGGGTGCGCGGCCGCCCGCAGGGTCGCCGCGTTCCAGAGCCGGACGGTTCCGTCGACGCCTCCTGTGACGATCATCTTTCCGTCGGGGCTGAACGCTGCGGCGACCGGCTGCACGTTGGTTTGAAAGCGCCGCGTCGAGGCCGCTGCGGGCGCGGCCCATCTCCAGATCACCGCACCACGATTCGTCGCGAGCACGACCGAGCGCCCGTCCGGTGCGAACGATGGGTGATGAACCACGAACGTGACGTCCAGGTCGGAGAGGTCGAGACGCCGTATCGGCGCGGATGTGTTCGACGTTCTCCACAGGAACGCGAACATGTCGCCTGTGATCGGACGGGTGGTCGTCACGAAGTACCTCCCGTCCGGGCTGAACCCGACCCCGTTCGAGGGGGTTGCGGAGATTCGCTGCGGCGGTGTCCCAGGGTTCCACCAGAACGTCCCCGCCTGAGGGCTCACGAAGGCGATGTGCCCGTGCGCCGTGGCGACGTCGAAGACCGTCTGCGGCCCGACCGCGAGCGGATTGGGGGATCGTGGTGTGAACCTCGCGGGTATGGCGGTCTTCGTCCGGGGCTCGACGGTCCAGACCCGCGCCGTGCCGTCGTCGCTCGCCGCGACGACGAATCGGTCGTCGCGGGAGAACGCGACCGAGCGAAGCGCCCCCGTAGCCCCCGCGAGCTGGAGGTAGGCGAAGCCGCCGAGGGCGTTCCTGAGCCGTGCCCGACCGTCGTTCGTTGCAGTCGCGACCAGGGCGCCGTCGTGGCTGAACGTCGCGTCCTTGACCGCGCCACCGTTCGTGGGCACGGCGACGACCGGCGCGGCCGTTTTGGTGTCGTAGACGCGGACGAGGCCGTCCTCGCTGGCGGTGACGACATGCCGCCCGGTGCGGTCGAACGAGGCGGAGTCGATGGCGGCGGCGTTTCCGAGCAGCTTCCTGTACGTGTGGTCACCGAGGTGTGCCAGCACGGCGGGGCCGGCGGCCGGAACGACGACGGCGAGGGCATGCGGGCCCGCCACGACCTGCTTTGCTCCAGGCAGTGGGAGCACGTCGTCCCGCGTGGCGTAGCGCCGCCCGGACCATGCGCGTACATCGCCGTTCGCGTCGACGGTCAGCACGCGCCGGCCGTCTTCGGTGAAGGCTGCGTCGACGACGCTGCCGGCCGGGATCAGCGCAAGGTGTCTTCCCGTCGTGTCCCAGACCGCGACGCTGTGAGTTCCCCAGGTGACGATGCGGCGCTCGTCCTGGCTGACAGCCGCGCCGGTCACCCCGCGACCCACGGGGACGGTGGTCAACCGCGGAAGGGTCCATAGGTGCGCCCGGCCCCGGAGGCCCACGGTGACGAGCAGATGCCCTCGGCCGCTCAGGACCGCACAGCAGTCGTCCGCCGGCACGGTCGGCCCAGGATCGTGCAGCTTGCCGAAGGTCTTCAACCGGGCGCCGTCGCGGCGCCAAAGCGTGGCCTCGCCGACGCCGCTCGAAAGGATGGATCCGTCCGCGGTGAACGCCGCCGTCTGTTGAGCCTCCCCGCTCTTGAGCACGGTGAGCAGCCGCAGGGACGGCGGAGCCGCGTTTCGAAGTGCGTCCTGCGCGGATCGCGAAGGAAAGACCTGGACGGCGGACAGCGCCTTGTCCAGCGCGGACTGGGGGTCGGAGGGCAAAAGCGTCGTCGACAAGGCCGAGAGGCGCACGGACTCCGCCTGGTGCAGCTTGGCCGTGTTCGTGCTCGTCCAGCGGTGGTGGAACCACCACGCCGCCGCTCCCAGCGCGACGACTCCGACGACGAGCGCTGCGACGAGCGTGCTCAGGCGGCGATGCCGGCGCTTCAGGTTGTCCGCCAGCTCCCTCTGCGAACGTTGGTAGAGGTAGCGCGACCGCCAGTCGAGCACCGAGCGCGCGAGCACGTCGTGGAAAATCTCGAATCCCGCCGGGTGGTCGTCGCCGGCGCGGGCCACCGGGCGCAGAATTCGCATCCTCGAAAGGTCGTTCAGCAGGCCCTTGAGCTCATCGGCCGGCGCGCCGGTGTACTGGATCAGGTCCGACACGGTGTGGGCGACCTTCGTGCCCGACGGTGTGACGAGATGGTTGAAGGCGTCGGCGGCGACGGCGCACTGGCCGGGATCGAGCGCGTCCATCGTCTGGTCGAGGTGGGTGCCGACGATGCGATCGGCTCCGCCCAGCCGCGCAAGCGTTTCGCTCCGCAGGCACCGCGACCCCGCGGTGCGCTCCTCCTCCCAGAGCCGGGTCATGACCAGCTGCAGGAAGGGGGCTTCCACTCGCTCGCGGGCCCCGGCGTGCCCGTTCCCCCCGGGCGTTCCGTGGCCGTGGTCCCCGACGACGACCGCGCCCGTACGAACCTGGTCCAGGACATCTCCGGCAAGGCCCGGTTCGATCTCGACAGGGTCTTCGGGGTGGGCACGGTTGTGGCGGATCACGGGGCCTTCGATTGCCTCGCGGGCACCGCCGCGATCGAGGTGGTGCAGCCGCAATAGATTCTCGAAGAGGCCGGGGATACGGCCCTTGAAGCGGTCGAGCTGAGCGAGGGCGTCCTCCCGGAGCGAGATCAGGAAGTGGACGGGAAGATCGACGTTGCCCAGGGCCCGCACGAGCTCCGGACCGGCGTCGCCGTCTCGGCTGTGGTAGAGGAACCACTCCTCGAACTGGTCGAGGATGACGAACAGGTCGGCGTCGATCGAGCCGGTGATGTCGTCCAGCACGGCGGCGAGCGGCCGGGCCCGGGTTGAGGCGCCGAGGTCGGGGATGTCGGGAATCGCCGCTCGGAGCGACTGTTCCAGCGCGGGGATCGCGTCGCCATGCCAGCGGTTATGCAGCGCGACCCGGAAATCGACGCGGCCGGTCACCCCCGCGTCCCGGGCTGCTTCCTGTCGCAGTGCGGGCAGAACGCCGGCGCGAAGAAGCGAGGTCTTCCCGACGCCGCTCTCCCCATAGAGGATGGTTATGCGTGCGCTGATCACGTTCGTGGCGACGACGCGTACCTGCTCGTCGCGTCCGAAGAACCACTCGGAGTCGTCCTCCGTGTACGGCGCGAGTCCCTTGTACGGCGAGGTGATTGGGCGGGCGGGCGGCGCGACGCCGATCATGCGCCGCTACCACCGACGGTGTCCGCGTTCGGCGAGCGGGCGTTCGTGTTGGCGACAAGCTCGAGCCGCTCCTGCACCGCCTTTTCCAGCAACGTGGTGTAGTCCTCGAGCGCCAGCTCGACGACCTCGATCCTGCGCTGCTCGCAGAACCGGCGATCCAGTTCGGACACATGTCGCTGGAC
>JBKPMQ010000265.1:0-7918 GCA_046732235.1 Actinomycetota bacterium | reverse complement strand
AGTCTGGACCGCCGCGGCCCGGGAGCCCAGGAGAGGACGGTGGGCGCAAACAACGAAACCCCCGCAATGCGGGGGTTTCCAAGATAGCGGGGGCAGGATTCGAACCTGCGACCTTCGGGTTATGAGCCCGACGAGCTACCGGACTGCTCCACCCCGCGTCGAGAGCCAAGATTCTAGCAGATCCCCTAAGATCCGCCGATGCTGCTGGTGGTCGCGATCATCGTCTGGGCCATCGCGGTCGGCGGGTGTTTCATCTACGCGGCCGTCTGCGGCCTGCGCACGTTCCGGCACGTGCGGGCGGCCCAGGCGACGCTCGAGGGCCGCATCGCCGCGCTCCAGGCCGAGGGCGTCGGGGCGCTCGAGCAGCGCACCGCCGAGCTGAACGAGAAGATGGCCGCGATGCAGGCCGCACTCGATCGCCTCGAGCACTCGATGGCCGGTCTCAAGGTGCTGACCGACTCGGTGAGCACCGGAGCGACGGTGCTGCTCGCGCTCCGGCGCATCGTGCGCCGATGACGCGCCGCGTCGGCGCCGTCGACATCGGCACCAATTCGACGCGCCTCCTCGTCGCCGACGTCTCGGACGAGGGCGGCCTCGCCGAGGCCGAGCGGCTGCTCGAGATCACCCGCCTCGGCGACCGGGTGGACGCGGACGGCCGCCTCTCCGATGCCGCGATCGCGCGCGTCGACGCCGTGCTCGCACGCTATGCCGCCCGGGCCGAGGAGCTCGAGGCCGAGGCCGTGTTGGCGGTGGCGACGAGCGCCGTCCGCGACGCCGAGAACGGCCGCGCCTTCCTGGACGGGACCGCTGCCCGCCACGGATTCGAGCCCCGCCTCCTGACCGGCGAGGAGGAGGCGGAGATGACCTACCGGGGCGTGTGCTCGCGCGAGGCCGTGGCCGAGTCGGTGCTGATCTGCGACATCGGCGGCGGCTCGACCGAGCTCATCCTGGGCGGGCGCGACGGCGTCACCGACCGGGCCAGCCTCGACATCGGCTGCGTGCGCATGTCCGAGCGCCACCTGCACGACGATCCGCCGACCGAAGCGCAGCTCGACGCGCTCCGGGCGGAGGTCGACGCCTTTTTGCCGGGGCGGCTGACCGGCGCCGCGCGCGGGCTCGTCGGGGTCGCCGGCACCGTGACGACGCTCGCCACGATCGACATGGGGCTCGAGGTCGAGCTGCCCGAGGTCATCGACGGACACCGCCTGCCGGCGGAGGCGGTGGAGCGGCTGCTGGCCGAGCTCGCCGCCCTCACGCTCGAGCGGCGCCGGGTCGTGCGCGGGCTGATGCCGCAGCGGGCGCCGACGATCGTCGCCGGCGCGGTGATCCTCTCGGCGATCGTCAGGGCGACGGGCGCGGACGCCGTGGTCGTCTCCGAGCGCGACATCCTGCACGGCGCGGCCCTGGCGGCCGCCCGGCTGTGACGCCGCCCCATCGTGATCGGATATGAGCGCCGCAGGCGTTTCAGCCCCGGGCCGGCCGGGAACGGTCGCTCCATGAGCACAACCGCCATCATCATCATCATCGTCGTCGCGGTGATCGTGATCGCGATCGCCGTCGCTCTCGCTCGTCAGGCGAAGACGCGCCGGATGGAGCAGCAGCGGATCGCGGCTGACGAGCACCGCCGCGAGGCGGAGGCGCAGGCGCTCACGGCCGACCGCGAGCGTGCGGCCGCCGACGAGCAGGCCGCGCGGGCGAAGCAGGAACATCTGGCGGCGCAGCAGCGCCAGGCCGAGGCCCAGCGCCAGCGCGAGGAGGCTGACGCGCTCCACCGTCGCGCCGATGAGCTCGACCCGGACGTCGACGCGAAGGCCCGCGAACGCGAGCAGGACCCCACCCGGCGATAGCCGGGAGTGGAGGCCGCGGCCGGAGGCCGGCGTTGCGCCGGGCTCCGGCCGCGGCGTGCGCGCGTACTGGCTGGCGTGTCCGGTGGATTGGGCGCTCCGTCACAATCCCGCAGGCGCCCGCGCCCGGTAGGTCTTCTCAAAGCTCGACTTTGAGAGGAGCACGAAAGTGCGCATTCACATGGGAACACGCGGGGCAGCGGCACTCACGGCGGCGTCGCTCATCCTCGCCGCGGCATGCGGATCAGGGTCGCCCTCGAGCGGCGGTGGGAGCAGCCATGCTGCAGCCGCCACGGCGACGTCCACGGCGGCCCCGGTCATGACGGCCAAGAACGCGTCGCTCGGAGCCACGGTGCTCGTCAACCGGAGCGGCCTGACCCTGTACTCGCTGTCCGCAGAGCGGAACGGGCGTTTCATCTGCACGAACATGGCCTGCCTGAACCTCTGGCACCCCCTGATGGCCCCGAGCGGTGGCCTGCAGGGCGACCCGGTGGCCTCGCTCGGCACCATCCAGCGGCCCGGCGGCGGCGGATTGCAGGTGACGTACCGCGGACTGCCGCTCTACACCTTCGTCAATGACCACAAGCCCGGAAGCGTCGCGGGTAACGGCTTCAAGGACGTGGGGACGTGGCAGGCGGCGACGACCTCCAAGGGCAGCGCCGCGACGCAGCCGGCACCGGCGTCGACGTCGAGCGGCGGCTACGGGGGCTACGGCTACTGATTCTGCGATTCCCCCCGGCTCCGCCTCGTGGCCTCGCCACGGGGCGGAGCTACCCGCAGGCGCTGCCGTCGTGGTTCGCGTCGAGGTCGTACGGGTCGTCGCCGGTGACGGTGTAGGTGACGCCGGCCCTCGTGAACAGCGGTCCGTTCCCACCGCCGCCGTCGCAGTCGTAGTCCTCGCCGCCCCTGTACGGGATGCACGGTGAGTAGCCGGGAGTGCACCTCCCGCCCCCACCCCCGTCCGTGGATCCGGCACCACTCGAGGATCCGAATGCCGACGGGGCGGCGACGGGCGGCGTGCCCACGTACCGGTGGTACGCGGCGACCCAGTTCCGAGCCTCGATGCGCTGCGCGTACCGAAGCCGGATCGCGCCAGAGCACACCAGCTCGTGCAGCCGGTCCTCGAGGACGTCCTTCGTCCGAGCTCCCCACAGTCCGGCGTACGGCTCCGGCCACAGGTTCGAGATGGCGTTCGAGCCTCCAATCTCGAGCGACACGAGGTGGTCGACCTCATGCTGGTAGGGCACGTGGGCGACCCCGTAACGGGCATACACCTCGTCCTTCTCGGACTCAGGGACGTCCCTGACGGACGATGCGTAGCCGCTCTGGCAGATCCGGGCGGTGCCGACCGGGAGCCCCACGCCGGGCGTCAGCGCGGGATCCGGCATGTCGGCGGTGGGAACGGTGGCGCGGTGGCGAGGGGCTGGCCGGTGCCGGCTGTGGCGGCGGTGGCGCTTCGGCTTATGCACGGCGGTCGACAGCCGCGGGCGAACCGCCTTCGTCGACGTCACCGGAGTCGAGATCGACCTGCCCATCGCGGCCTGCGAGGACGTGGCCGTCCCACCTCCACAGCCCGGCCCGAGCGCGCACACGAGCGCGGCAAGGACGACGAGCCGGCCGGCGGCCGGCCGGCGGCCGCCGAGGAACCGCCTCGGCTCGTCACCGAGCCCACGCACGAGCCGATCCTATCCGCAGGATCCTCGCCGTGGACTGCTAGGCGGCGCGGTCCCAGGCCTCCCGGAGCTGGTCGCGGTAGAAGAGCCACAGGACCGCGCCGACCAGGAGCAGGACGATCTCGTCGAAAGGCCCGGGCACGGGCAGGAGGCCGACGGCGCCGCCCCACCTGATCGGCCTCGGGATCCGCCCGTCGCGGATCACGATCCGCACGGAGCGGGCGGCACGGCCAACGAACGCGCGCACGGGTCGAGTGTATCCGCGGTGCCCCCACCGCACGGCGTCGAACAGGCGGCGCCGTGAGGACGTGACTCTCGCAACCAGAGCGGAAAAGGGGGCGCGACGGACGCGGCGTCGGAGACGTTACCCGGTGTCGCGCGCCTTTACCGACTTCTTACGGACGCCCGCCGGAGCGTTCGCCGGCGTCGATGAGAAGAAGACCGCTACGGCCTGCTAGCGGATGGCAGCGGCGCGACCCGAGGCATCCACGGCGAGCGCCTCCCGGGCGGCGCTCAGGCGTTGCTCGCGGGTACCCTGCAGCTGACGGTCGGCGCGGGCGATGAGCGCGTCAAGATCGAAGCTCGCGAGCCGCGCGTCGCCGGGGAAGGCGCGTGAGAGCGCCTGCCACAACGACCGCTTTCCGATGACCCCGGTCTCCAGACCTTCCAGCTCGATGAGGCGGCTGAGCGGCGAATAGCCCCGGAGCCGCCCGTTCAGCTTCAGCCGGGCAGCCTTCTCGGCGATCCATGCCAAGGCCGGATTGGCGGCCGAGGCGTCCGCTTCGAGCGCCCCCACAACAGCGAGAAGCGTCCGCCGGTCCTCCACGATCTCGTGGTGAAGCCGCTCCAGGAACTCCCCGGTCGGCGTTCCCCGGTTGCTGTTCGCGGCCCGCCTCGAGAGCTCAACGCCGACCGTGGCGCCGGCGAGATGATCGTTCAGATAGATGTCCAGCTGCCGCATCGGGAACATGCGGCGTACATTCCCGCGCGGCCGGGCGCGCGAACCTTCCTCGCCGGACGCCATCGGCCCCGCGAGCTACTGCGGCCCCGAGATCGAGCCGCGGTATCCGAAACTTCGCCGAGGTCGTTTCGCGCCCCCCGAGAAGCGGGCATACGTTTGTCTGAGGGCGCCGCCGGGGGGGCGGCGCCGCATCTATCTAGGGGGAGTCATGGCAGTACACTCCGAATCCGCGACCGCGGGGCGATCCGGCGCACGGATCTCACGGCCCTCACGGCTTTCGACCGAGACGAAGCACGCGCTCAAGACCACCGAGTTCTGGGCGTACCTCGCATCGGTGGCCGGTGTTCTGGCCGCGTCGTGGATCGTCACGAGCGGCAACGGCGGCGCCGACAACGGCGATGCGTTCAACGCATCGCGGGCGTGGCTCATCGTCGCCATCCTGTCCGTCGGCTACATGGTGAGCCGCGGCCTGGCCAAGTCGGGCAGCCGCGAGCCGTACTGGGCCGACGAGGACACCGACCGGCGCTAGCGCGCATCGGTCGTCGAGCTGGCGTCCACGCCTCTGCGGTGTGGACGCCAGCTCCGGCGCCCCAGTCGTCGACAGGAGTGGTAACTGGGTCGCGGACGCTCGCGGCGGCGCACACGCACGTGTGTGAAACGATGCGATCGTGGCCGCAGAAGGGATCCAGCGCCGAGGCGTTCGCCGCTTCATTCCGATCTTGACGTGGTTGCCCGGCTACGACCGGGCGTGGATCCGTGGCGACGTGGCTGCCGGGGTCGCGGTGACGGCGTTGATCGTGCCGAAGAACCTGGGGTATGCGGGCATCGCCGGCGTCCCACTGCAGAACGGGTTGTACGCGGCGGCGGCGGGCGCGATCGTCTACGCGCTGTTTTGCACCTCGCGGCAGATCTCGACTGGGCCGAGCTCGTCACTGGCCGCGGTCGCCGGCGGCGCGGTGCTGTTGACGGGTGTTGGCGGCGAGAAGGCTGCGCAACTGGTGGCGGCGATCACGCTCGTCGCCGGGGTGCTTTTCCTGCTCCTCGCGGTCTTTCGGATGGGGTGGATCGCGCGGTTTCTGTCAAAGCCGGTGATCACAGGGTTCCTGGCGGGCGCTGCCGTGGACGTGGTGATCGGTGAGCTCCCCAAGCTGACGGGGACGTCCACTGACGGCGCGAACGCGTGGCGCGAGCTCGGCTCGTGGGTCCGCTCGCTGCACGACGTTCAGTGGACGACGGTCGTGGTCGGGGTCATCTCGCTGGGTGTGATTCTCGGCGTGCGGGTCACCGCGCCTGCGATACCGGGAGCGCTCGTGCTGGTGGCAGGCGGGATCCTCGCGTCGTATTTGTTCGACCTCGGGGCGCATGGGGTCGCGCTCGTCGGTCACGTGCCGCGGGGGCTTCCCACGCCGCAGCTGCCGAGCACAGATCTGTTCCGCGAGCAATACGCCACCATCGGCGTTGCGGCGGGCGCGCTGCTGTTGATCGGGTTCTCGCAGACGGCGGGGGACGCGCGTGCCTTCGCCACCCGCCATCACTACCGGATCGACGTCGACCAGGAATCGGTCGCCCAGGGGATGGCCAACGTCGGCGCCGGCGTGGTGCAGGGGATGCCCGTTTCGACGAGTCTGTCCGCCAGCTCGCTGAACGAGTCGGCGGGAGCGAGGACGCCGGTCGCGTCGCTGATCACCGGGGCGCTGGTCCTTCTCACGCTGATTGTTCTCGCGCCGCTGTTCTCGCACTTGCCGAAGCCGGTGCTGGCCGCGGTGATTATCGACGCAGTGGTGTTCGGGATGATCGATCTGTCCGAGCTGCGTCGGTTGCGGCGTGTCACACGCGTCGACTTCTGGATCGCAATCGCCGCGATCGTCGGCGTCCTCTCTGTGGGTGTCCTGGCGGGCGTCGTCGTCGGTGTCGTTCTCTCCCTTGGCTGGTTGATCTACGTCGCCACCAGCCCGCCACTGCCCTTGCTCGGCCGTGAGGCCGGCACGCAAGTGTTCCGCGACCTCGATGAGCACCCGGGTGACCAGACGTATCCCGGGATCGTGGTTCTGCGGATCGACAGCGGCCTCTTCTTCGCGACCGCCCAGGCCCTCGACGATCGCATCCGCGCGTTCACCGACGGCGCCGCCTCGCTCCGCGGGGTGGTGCTCGACTTCGAAGCTGTCCCGTTCATCGACTCCCAGGGCGCAGACCAGCTCTCGCAGATCCAGGAGCTCGTCAGCGGTCGGGGCGCGACACTGCGCCTGGGAAGAGTGAAGCCGCACGTTATGGCCGTGCTCGAACGAGATGGCGTCATCGACCGGATCGGCGCTGACCATGTCCACGGCAACATCCACCGCGCCGTCGAGGCCCAGCTGGCTGCCGACCGCTTCGGGCCGTGAGTGATGGAGTGGGTGCTGGTCATGGTGTCGCTCGCGTTGCTGGGCGTCGCCGCTGTCTCGCGGAAGTTGGTCGGGACGCCGATCACGCCGGCGATCCTGTTCGTCGGCTTCGGGTTGCTGGTCGGGCCAAAGGCACTCGGCGGTATCGAGCTTGCGAGCACGGACGCGGCGGTGCGCGTCCTGGCGGAGGCGACGTTGGCGATGGTGTTGTTCTGCGACGCGTCGCGTGTCGATCTCGGCCAGCTTCGTCGCGCGGTCGGCGTGCCGCTGCGGTTGCTGGCGGTCGGCTTGCCCCTGACGATCCTGTTGGGCGCCATAGCGGCGGCGGTGCTGCTTGGTCCCCTCACCGCTGCGGAGGCGCTGGTCCTGGGCATCGTGCTGGCGCCCACCGACGCCGCGTTGGGGCAGGCGGTCGTCACCGAGCCGCGCGTCCCGCAACGCATCCGCCAGGGGCTCAACGTCGAGAGCGGGCTGAATGACGGCATCTGCGTGCCGTTGCTGTTCGCCGCCGTCGCCCTGGCCGACCTGGAGTCGGACATCTCTGGGGGCCGCAGCGCCGGGACGCTCGTGCTCGAGGAGATCGGCTACGGGATGGTGGGCGGAGTCGTTGCGGGCGTCGCGATCGCCATGATCATCCGCGCCGCAGGGAGGCGAGGCTTGATCGCGGGCCAGTGGTATCCGGTCATCCCGGCAGCCGGTGCCGGTCTTGCCTATGGGATCGCGACCGTGGCGGGTGGGTCGGGCTTTATCGCGGCGTTCGTGGCGGGTGTCGTGTTCCGCCTCGCGCTGGGACGCGACCCGGAGCAGCTCAATCGGCTCACCGAGGAGGTGGGCGACGTCCTCAACGGTGTCACCTTCATCCTGTTCGGCGCGGTCCTGCTCGGTCCCACACTCACCGCATTGAGCTGGCAACTGATCGTCTACGCGGTGCTCAGCCTCACGCTCGCGCGGATGATTCCAGTCGCGATCGCGATGTGGGGCACGCACGCGCGACGTCCGACGCTGGGCTTCCTCGGTTGGTTCGGCCCTCGCGGCTTGGCATCGATCGTGTTCGCCGTG
>JBKPMQ010000264.1:0-5057 GCA_046732235.1 Actinomycetota bacterium | reverse complement strand
TCCACGTCGTGGCCGAGCGCCCGCAGCACCGCCGCCAGGGCCGCCGGCGACGCCCGGCGGCGGCGGCCGGCTGTGTCGGTATAGGACCGCAGCACGCCCTCCGCCGCGGCCAGCGCTGCCAGCGCGCCGCGAGCGCCCCGGGGGGTCATGGGCCCAGCAACTCTTCCAGGCCGTGCGCGGGGATGACGACCCACTCGGGGCGGTTGTCGAGCTCGTATCCGAGCTCGTAGACGGCCTTCTCGATCAGGTGCAGGTCGATCAGGCGGGCGAGCTCGTCGTCGTCCGTCGGCACGATCCCGGCCGGCGCGACCTCCGCCCGGTAGGCCCGCAGGAACGCCGCCGACACCCAGGCCCGCCAGAGCCTTGCCCACGCCTCCGCCGGGCCGCCGACGGCGGCGTCGCGGCCGCTCTCGCGGAAGAGGGCGGCGTAGGCGGCGTAGTGGAAGGAGCGCAGCATCCCGGCGACGTCGTAGGCGGGCGAGCGCTTCAGCCGCCGCTGCGCCAGCGGCCGGGCCGGCTCGCCCTCGAAGTCGATGATGACGACGTCGCGGCCGGTCCAGAGCACCTGCCCGAGGTGGTAGTCGCCGTGGGCGCGGATGCGGCTGCCGTGCAGCATGCCGTCCAGCAGCTTGCGGACGTGGGCGAGGACCGGCTGATCGCCGGGAGCGATCCACGCCAGCTCGGCGACGCCGTCGCCGGCCCTGCGAGCGGCCGCGAGCACCTGGCGGATGAGGTTTCGCAGCGACTGGTACTGGGCCCGCTGCTGCAGCGCCGTGAAGGGCTCGGGCTCGAACTCGGCGCCGCCGTCCGCCGCCGCGAGCGCCGCGTGCATCTGCGCCGTCCGCTCGCCCAGCAGCCGGGCGAACTCGAGATAGGAGCCGATCGAGTCGGCCACGTCGGCCGGGATCTCCTGTGCGGCCAGGTCGACGAGGCGCGCGTCCGGCACCACCGGCAGCGAGGGGTCGTCGCGGGCGAGGACGTCCTCGAGGTAGCGCGTGACCTCGTCCATCGTGTACTCCCAGGCGTCGCCCTCGTTGGTCACGAACCCCTGCAGGAGCCCGATGGTGACAGGCTGCCGGCGGCGGCGGTGGTACTCGATCGTCCCGGCCGGAGGCGAGATGTGCGCGAACCCGGCCCGCGTCAGCGCCGTCGTCACCTCGGCCTCCGGGTTGGGGCCGGCCTCGACCCGCCGGAAGACCTTCAGGATCGCCCGCTGGCCGAACGCGATGGAGCTGTTCGACTGCTCGGCGCCGAGCGGCTGCGGCTCCAGCCCGTCGCCGTCGGCGACGATCCCGCGCAGCTCCCGCGTGCGGGTGGTGGCGAGCGACCCGACCAGGCCCCCGATCCGGCGCCCGCGGCGGAGCATCTGGAGGAGCGCGGTCGCCAGCACCGGGTCGTCGGCGCCGTCGAGCAGCGCCATCCGCCCCTCCTGCGTCTCGAGCATCGCGAGGGTCGCGCCGCCCGGCGCACGCCCGTTCTCGAGCGGCGTGCGGGCGACCATCGGCAGCACGTACGTGTCGGGCTCGCCCTCGCGGTACTCGACCCGGAAGAGGCATACGTAGCCGGCCTCGCGCCGGGCGGGGCCGGGGATGCGCACCGCGTCGACGAGCACCACCCGGCGGATGCCGCGCGACTTGCCGGCGAACCAGCGCCGCGACGGCAGGAACTGCGCCACCGCGTCGTCGAGCTGACGCCGCGTGCGCCGCTCGAAGACGGCCGGCCACCGCCCCGGGACGCGGATCTCCGGGCACGGGCCGCCCGCCGCCAGGCCGTCGGGCGGGGCCGGGTGCAGGACGAAGATGTAGAAGTCGTGCGGGCCCAGGGCAAGCGGGTACAGGCGGTCGCTGCGCACCGACGGGAACTGGCTGTGGCCGAGCAGCTCCTCCGGGACGAGGCCCTCGTAGCGGCGCAGGTCGAGCTCGACGTACTGCGCCCGCCGGGACAGGTTGCAGACGACCAGGATGCGCTCCTCGCCGTACTCGCGCAGGTAGGCGAGCACCTTGCGGTTCTCGGGCAGGAGGAACTCGAGCGTCCCCCGCCCGAAGGCCTGGTAGCGCTTGCGCAGGGCCAGCATCCGCTTCATCCACCAGAGCAGCGAGTTGGGGTTCGCCTGCTGCGACTCCACGTTGACCGCGCCGTACTCCGGGTCGGAGACGACCGGCAGGTACAGCTGCTGCGGGTTCGCCCGCGAGAAGCCGCCGTTGCGGTCGAGGCTCCACTGCATCGGCGTGCGGACGCCGTTGCGGTCGCCGAGGTAGATGTTGTCGCCCATCCCGAGCTCGTCGCCGTAGTAGATGACCGGCGTGCCGGGGAGCGAGAGCAGGAGCGCGTTCACGAGCTCGATGACGCGGCGGTCGTTTCCGAGCAGGGGCGCGAGCCGGCGGCGGATGCCGAGGTTGATCCGCGCCTGGGGATCGTCGGCGTACGCGCGGTACATGTAGTCGCGCTCCTCGTCGGTCACCATCTCGAGCGTCAGCTCGTCGTGGTTGCGCAGGAAGATCGCCCACTGGCACCCGTCCGGGATCGGCGGCGTCTGGGCCAGGATGTCGACGAGCGGGTAGCGGTCCTCCATCCGCACCGCCATGAACATCCGCGGCATGAGCGGGAAGTGGTAGGCCATGTTGCACTCGTCGCCCGCGCCGAAGTAGGCGACGGCGTCCTCCGGCCACTGGTTGGCCTCGGCGAGCAGCATCCGGTCGGGGAACTTCTCGTCCATGTGACGGCGCAGCGCCCGCAGCGCGCCGTGCGTCTCGGGCAGGTTCTCGCAGTTCGTGCCCTCGCGCTCGAACAGGTACGGCACGGCGTCCAGCCGCAGCCCGTCGACCCCCATCGCGAGCCAGAAGTCGACCACGCCGAACATGGCCCGCCGCACCTCCGGGTTGTCCCAGTTCAGGTCGGGCTGGTGCGAGTAGAAGCGGTGCCAGTAGTAGGCGCCGGCGACGGGGTCCCACGACCAGTTGGAGCTCTCGAAGTCCTGGAAGATGATGCGCACGCCGCGGTAGCGGTCGGGGCTGTCGCTCCAGACGTAGAAGTTGCGGGCGCGGCTGCCGGGCGCGGCGCGACGGGCGCGCTGGAACCACTCGTGGGTGTCCGACGTGTGGTTCAGAACGAGCTCGGTGATGACGCGCAGGCCGCGGGCGTGGGCGGCGCGCAGAAAGGCGCGGAAGTCGCGCATCGTGCCGTAGTCCGGGTGCACCGCCCGGTAGTTGGCGATGTCGTAGCCGTCGTCGCGCAGCGGCGAGGGGTAGAAGGGCAGCAGCCAGATCGTGGTGACGCCGAGGTCCTCCAGGTAGTCGAGCCGCTCGGTCAGCCCGCGGAAGTCACCGATCCCGTCGCCGTCGGAGTCTGCGAAGGCCCGCACGTGCAGCTCGTAGATGATGGCGTCCTCGTACCAGCGGCCGGCGGTGCCGATCGCGGTCGGCGCGATGATGGTGGCGGGTTTGGGGCCGGCGAGCGTCACGCGTAGTACTCGAAGTCGTGCTCGGTCCGCAGCCGCCGGCGGACGTGGAAGACGTGGGCCGGGACGCGGTGGGGGTCGAGTTCCACGTAGTTGTGCCCGCCCTGCCACGTGTAGGCCTCGCCGGTGAGGAGGTCGTGCAGCTGGTAGGGGCCGTCCGCCTCGATGCCGAGGTGCTCGAGCGGCAGGTCGATCCAGCCCGACTGGGTGTAGTGGGGGTCGAGGTTGACGATGCAGAGGACGACGTCGGCGCGGTCCTCCGAGTGCTTCGTGTAGGCGAGGAGCATGTCGTTGTCGACGTGCCGGAACTCGAGCCGCTCGTTCGTCTGCAGGGCCGGGTGCGCTCGGCGGGCGGCGTTCACAGCGGTCACGAGCGGGGCGAGCGACCCGGGGCCGGCGGTGTCCCAGTCGCGCAGCTGGTACTTCTCCGAGTCGAGGTACTCCTCGCTCCCGGGCCGCAGGCCGCGCTGCTCCACCAGCTCGAAGGCGGGCCCGTAGATGCCGTAGCTGGGGGAGAGCGTCGCCGCCAGCACGAGCCGGGCCGCGAACGTCGGCCGGCCGCCGGCCTGCATCGGCTCGGTGAGGATGTCGGGCGTGTTCGGCCAGAAGTTGGGCCGGAAGTAGTCGCGCAGACCGGTCTGCGTCAGCTCTCGCAGGTAGGCCTCGAGCTCGTGCTTGCCGTTGCGCCAGGCGAAGTACGTGTACGACTGGGTGAACCCCGCCTTGGCCAGCCGCTCCATGACCCGTGGCCGGGTGAACGCCTCGGCCAGGAAGATCGTCTCGGGGTGGTCGCGGGTTACATCCGCGATCAGCCACTCCCAGAACGCGAACGGCTTCGTGTGCGGGTTGTCGACGCGGAAGACGGAGACGCCCTGCCGCAGCCAGAAGCGGATCACGTCGGCGAGGGCCCCCCAGAGTCCCGCCCAGTCGTCGCACTCGAAGTCGAGCGGGTAGATGTCCTCGTAGCGCTTCGGCGGGTTCTCCGCATACCGGATGGAGCCGTCAGGGCGGTGCCGGAACCACTCCGGGTGCTCCGATACCCAGGGGTGGTCAGGCGAACACTGGAAGGCGATGTCGAGCGCGAGGGCGATGCCGCGCTTCGTGCACGCCTCCGCCAGCCGGCGCACGTCGGCGGCCGTCCCGAGGTCGGGGTGGACGGCCGTGTGGCCGCCCGCGAGGGCGCCGATCGCCCAGGGGCTGCCGACGTCCTCGGGCTCGGCGGTCGGCGTGTTGTTGCGCCCCTTGCGGTGGGTCTCGCCGATCGGGTGGATGGGCGGGAGGTAGAGCACGTCGAAGCCCATGCCGGCGATCCGCTCGAGCTCGCCGCGCACGTCGCGGAGCGTGCCGTGGCGGTCGCCGCCGAGCGACCGCGGGAAGAGCTCGTACCAGGCCGAGAAGCGGGCCAGCGGACGGTCGACCCAGACGGGCACCGCCAGGTCGGAGTCTGTCGGGTGCGGGCGCGGGTCGTGCGTCTCCATGAGGCCCGCCAGGGCGGGGTCGAGCGCCGCCGCGGCCGCGGCCTCGGCGTCGTCCGCGGTCAGGCGGTCGCGCCACTTCCCAAGCTCCGTCGCGGCCGCCGCCGGGGCCCCCGCCGCCGCCG
>JBKPMQ010000263.1:0-4786 GCA_046732235.1 Actinomycetota bacterium | reverse complement strand
GGTTATTCATCTACGGATCGGCGGGGGTGCCGGCGCCCAGCCGGCGGCGGACCAGCGCTCGCTCGCGCCGCCAGGTCGCGCCCGGATTTAGGCCCGAGAGGAGGCCGAGCACGAACAACCCGACCAGGTTCGCGATCACGGCGAGCACGATCGTCCCGACCGCGAGCGTGTCCCACGCCGAGGTGCCCGTCCCGATGTGGCGGCCGAAGCGCAGGTCCGCCGCCGAGCAGACGACGACCGCGACCCACAGCCACTTCAGCGTCCGTCGGGTGAGCGCCGCCGCGTCGCGCGGGCGCGGGTTGGCCCGATCCCAGCGCTCGAGCTCGTTCACGAGCCGCAGGTCGGGCAGCGGCCGCTCGGCCGGGAGCGTGCGCGCGCAGCCGTCGCAGAGCGGCCAGCCGGCGCGCGTCGGCCGGCGGCAGTACGGGCAGACCCGGGTGTCCGAGACGGCGTTCAGTGCCTCCCATGCTAAGCGCGAACGGCGCGAACGGGAAGCCCGCCCGCGGCTCCGCGATAATCGGGCCATGGAGGCCGACCTGGAGCCGCGGCTGCTCGAGGCGCGCAGGGAGCGCTTCTTCGTCCGCTCCCAGCTCAAGGTGCTGCGCCGCTACCGCGAGCGGCAGGAGGCCGCCGGCCGTCCGACGGCGGCGAGCGACGGCCGCCTGGCCGAGCTCGAGCGCGAGCTGCGGCAGCTGGACGAGGCTGTCGAGAGCCTGCGCGCCCGGCTGGGCCGGCCGCACCGGAGCGTCCCGGGGCCCGGCGAGTAGGCTGCAGGCCGTGGAGACGCACGAGGCATCCTGCAGCTGCGGGCAGCTCCGCCTCACCGCGGAGGGCGCGCCGGTGCGAATCTCGATGTGCCACTGCTACGCGTGCCAGCGGCGGACCGGCAGCGCGTTCGCGATGCAGGCCCGGTTCCCGGCCGAGCGCGTCCGCATCGAGGGCCGGTACACGTCGTACGACCGCGAGTCCGACGACGGCGAGGGGCGGACGTTCCGGTTCTGCCCCGACTGCGGCGCGACCGTCTTCTACACCACCGCCGACCGCCCTGAGCTGATCGCGGTACCCGTGGGCGCGTTCGCGGATCGGGACTTCCCCCGGCCGACCGTCTCGGTGTGGGAGGGGCGCAAGCACCCGTGGGTCTCGCTGCCCGCCGGCATGGAGCACATTCACTAGCGCCGGCCGTCGGCCCTCGGCACGACCCGCGTGCTCGTGGCCTTCCACGACGCCACGACCTGCACGCCCGGGCGGATGCCGAGCCGCTCGACCGACCCCGGCGTCACCTCGGCGGTGAGCCCACCCACGTGGACGCGGGCCCGGTTGCCCTGGACGGTCACCCGCTCCACCAGGCCCTGCAGATGGTTCATCGCCGACGTGTCCGTCGGCGGCGTGAGGCCGAGCGTGATCTCCCACGGCGCCACCAGCACGGCGACCGGCCCCTCGGCGGCATCGCCGACGTGGATGCGCGTCCCATCGGCGAGGTGGACGACCGGCCCCTCCGCATTGCCGGCGACGTAGTTGACGCCGGCGAAGTCGGCCACGAAGCGGGTCGCCGGCGAGTGCAGCAGCTCCTCGCCGGTGCCCGACTGGACGATCCGACCCCGGTCCATCACGACGATGTGCTCGGCCAGCATCGTCGCCTCCTCGTAGGAGTGGGTGACGGTAACGGTCGGCACCTGCGTGCGCTCGAGCACGCCGGCGAGCTCGGCGGCGACGCCGGAGCGGGTGCCGGGGTCGAGCGCCGCCAGCGGCTCGTCGAGCAGCAGGAGCTGCGGGTCGGTCGCAAGCGCCCGGGCGAGGGCGACACGCTGACGCTCGCCGCCCGAGAGATCTCGCGTCCGCGCGCGCGACAGGTGCTCGATCCCGAGCTGGCGCAGGACCTCGTCGGGATCGCGGCGGGCCTGGAACGCGACATTGCCGAACACGTCCCTGTGCGGGAAGAGGGCGTAGTCCTGGAAGACGAAGCCGATCCGGCGCCGCTCGGCCGGCACGTCGACGCCGGGGCCAAACCAGGTCTGGCCGTTGCAGGTGATCTCGCCGCCCGCCGGCCGCAGGAGCCCTGCGATCAGGCGCAGCACCGTCGACTTGCCCGCACCCGACGGGCCCACGAGCGCCGTCGGCGCGGCCACGTCGAGCGCGACCTCGACGGCGAAGTCGCGTACCGGGAAGGTCACATGGGCTCGAAGCGAAGCACCCTCCCGCGGATGATCAGCTTGACGGCGAGGAGCACGACCCCGCTGATGGCGATCAGCGTCGCGCCGAGCGCGAGCGCGGTCCCGAAGTCGCCCTGCTCGAACTGCAGGTAGGTGGCGATGGGGGCGGTCTGCGTGACGCCCTCGAGGCTGCCGGCGAACATGATCGTGGCGCCGAACTCGCCCACGGCCCGCGCCCAGGCGAGCGCCGCGCCTGCCCCCAGGCCCGGGCCGGCCAGCGGCACCGCCACCTGCAGGAACACCTTCCACGGGCCCGCGCCGAGCGTGCGCGCCGCCGCCAGCAGGTCGCGGTCGACGGCCGCGAACGAGGCCTGGGCCTGCCGCAGGTACAGCGGCCCGGCCACGAAGGTCATCGCCAGCACGACCGCCGCCGCCGTGAACGGAAGCTCGATGCCGAGCGCGCTCAGCTCGTCGCCGAGGAGGCCCGTTCGACCGAACGCCGCGAAGAGGCCGAGGCCGGCGACGGCCGGGGGCAGCACGAGCGGCAGCTCGAACAGCGTCACGAGAAGCGTCTTGCCGCGGAAGGCCGTCGTCGCGATCCGGTAGGCGACGGGCGTCCCGACGAGCAGCATCGCGAGGAGCGACGCGCCGCTCGTCTCCGCGGTCACCCGGAACGCCTCCCGCGTCGTCTCGGTGTCGAACCCGTGGCGGAGGTCGCCCTTCAGGAAGACGCCCAGCAGCGGCAGCAGGAAGAACGATGCCGCCGCCAGGCCGAGCAGGACCGTTATCAGCCCGTAGGCGCCGCTCCGAAGCCGAGCTGCCTGAGCACGGCCTGTCCGTGCGGGCCCTTCACCAGGTCGATCCACTGCTGCGCCGCCTTCGTGTTCGTGCTGTAGCTGACGATCCCGATCGGGTAGGTCGCGGTCGCATCCGCCGCGGCGGGGAACGGGATCTCGTGCAGCTCCGCCTGCTGGGAGAGGGCGTCGGTGACGTACACGAAACCGGCGTCCGCCTCGCCGGACGTGAGCTTCGCGAGCACCGCCTCGGCATCCTGCTCCTTGCTGACGATGTTCAGCTTCGACTCGTCGATGCCGAGGTTCCCGAGCACGTCCTCGGTGTAGGAGCCGAGCGGCACCGCGGGATCGGCGACGACGACCTTCGCGTCGCCGTTCTCGAGGTCGGACACGCTCGTGATGCCGGCCGGGTTCGCATTGGGCGTGACGAGCACGAGCGAGTTCGTCGCGAAGCTCGTCGTCTTCCCGAGCAGGTTCTCCCCCTGCAGCTGCTCCGGGTACTTCGGGCTGGCCGCGGCGAACACGTCGGCCGGCGCCTTCTGCTCGATCTGGGCGGCGAGCTGGTCCGACCCGGCCAGGTTCAGCGTGACGTTCCAGCCCGGGTGCTGCTGCTCGTAGGTCTTCTCGAGCTTGCCGAACGCGTTCACGAGCGACGCGGCGGCGAAGACGTTCAGCGTCCCTCCCGGGGAGCCGCCGGACGATCCGCCCGAGCCGGACCCCGACGATCCGCCGCAGGCCGCGGCGGCGAGCATCGTCGTGACCGCCACGACGAACGCCTTTCGGCGTGCGCTCATAGCCTCCCCACCATCACCGACGTTGCCTTGACGGTCGCGACGGCGGGGATGCCGGGGGCGAGCCCGAGCTCCTCGACCGCGTCGCGGGTCACGACCGAGACCACCCGATGCGGCCCGGCCTTGATCACCACCTGGGCGATGACCCCGGTCACCTCGACGCTCTCCACCTCACCCTCGAAGCGGTTGCGCGCCGAGAAGCCGTCCCCCGTCAGCGTGGGCATGTGGCCACCGAGCCGCTCGATCTCCGAGACGGGGATCATGCGGCGGTTGCGGGAGTCGCGCTGCGACTGGACGCGGCCGTCCCGCTCCCAGCGGCGGAGCGTGTCCACGCTCACCCCGAGCGCCTTCGACGCCTCGCCGATCGAGACCAGCCGGCCTTCCACCCCACGCCTTTCTACGTAGACACCGCCTAGGTAGAGCGGCAGCATACCACTGCATAACCGGTGCCAGGCACCGGATATCCATGCGGTTACAGGGCGGGGACGAGCAGTGTCCGCAGGGTGCGCCCGGCCGCCAGATCCTGGAGGGCGGCCTCCGCGTCCTCGAGCGGCCGCCGCCCGCTGACGAGCTCGTCCAGCATGAGGTCGCCGGCCAGGTACGCGTCGACGAGCGCCGGGAAGTCCTCGGCCGGGATCGTGCTGCCGTAGTTCGAGCCGACGATGCGCTGCTCCCGCTCGGCCAGCGCCAGCGGCTCGAAGCGGGCGGTCGCGCCGGTCGGCGGGAGGCCGACGACGACAGCCATGCCGCCCAGGCCGAGCATCCCGATCGCCTGCTCGGTCGTCTCGATCTTGCCGATGGCGTCGAAGGCGAAGTCGACGCCGCCGTCGGTGAGATCCCGCACCGCCCCGACGGCATCGTTGTCCCTGGCCGCAACCGCGTCGGTCGCACCGAAGGTCCGGGCCAGCTCGCCGCGGCCCGGGTCGAGGTCGACGGCGATGATGCGGCCGGCCCGTGCGAGCCGCGCGCCCTGGACGACCGAGAGTCCGACGCCGCCGCAGCCGATGACCGCCACCGTCGCGCCTTCGGGCACGGCGGCGGTGCGCTGCAC
>JBKPMQ010000262.1:0-16404 GCA_046732235.1 Actinomycetota bacterium | reverse complement strand
CCTCCCCGTAGGCGAGCGAGCGGCCCCGGCGCCAACGCACGAGCGTCGGCAGCGCCTCGACATGCTCCCGAAGGGCCTCCACCAGCCGGGTCTTCCCCAATCCGGGGGCTCCAAGCAGTGTCAGCAGCTGCGTCGAGGGCTCACTGATCGACCGCTCGAGCGCCCTGATCAGCTGCGCACGCTCCTCGCCGCGACCGACCAGCGGCACGTCATGGGCCCGCTCCCGCCCAGGCAGGAGCGACCGCGGTTTGAGCGCTTCCCACACCGCCACCGGCTGACGCTTACCTTTCGCCAGCACGGCGTCTCTGCGCTCGTAGCGGAACTCGCTCTTGGTCGCGTGGTACGTCGCCTCGTCGACCAGCACGCCGTCCACGGGTGCCGCAGACTGCAACCGCGCGGCGGTATTGACCACGTCGCCGATCGCATCAGCCTCCCCGCTGGCGTTCCAGCGAACAAGCGCCTCGCCCGTGGTGATCCCAACCCGCACATGCGCCTCAACTCCGTCGCCGTGACGTCGAGCCGCCATCGCCTGCTGAACCGAAAGACCCGCCCGGATGGCTCGCTCAGCGTCATCCTCATGGGCAACCGGCGCCCCGAACACCGCCACCACCGCATCGCCGATGAACTTCTCCACCGCCCCGCCGTGGCGCTCAAGCTCAAGACGCAACAACCGGTAATACGACGCCAGGAAGCCCTCCACGTCCTCGACGTCCGCGGCCTCCGCGCGGCTCGTATACCCGACCAAATCACAGAAGAGCATCGACACCATCCGCCGCTCTCGGCGTTCTGCCGACGCCGCCTGCCCCAGCGGCTCGCCGCACATCATGCACCGACGGGCGCGATCGGGATTCTCCTCCCCGCACGCGGCACACCTCTTCATCGCCCGGCAAGTCTACGACACTGCAACGGATCCGCCACCCGGGCGGCCAACCAGCAGCTACGGTGAGGCGAGCGCGGCCCGACTCACTCTCTTCGCTCGTGCGCGGACGGCCGCTCCCGAGAGAACACTTCGCGCAGGATAGGTTGTGGCGCTGGACCTTGCCGAGCGGCGTCGCGATCAGCGCGACGGTGATCGCGCGCGGATCCCCGTGAAATGCTCGGGATGTCCTACGGCTATCCGTGCGCCGTCGCGGTCCACCTCGGGTGGGAAGCGCCCATCCCAGCCGGCCAGAGGGTTCAGACGACTGGTTTGGAGACCTCCTTTCGATCCACGCGTCCCCAAAGGTACTCCCAATCGCCGGGGCAGCGCCGGGCGCCCGAGAGCGACGGGTCCGCGTTCGCCGAGGGGCGACCGGTCTCGGGGGTTCGAGGCACGTGGTGCCTTCAAAGGGTTGGGCGCGAACAGGAACCCCTGACAGCTCCTCCGGCGGCGCCGCTGCGGAGGCCGTGGGCGCAGACGATGGCAGGACCATCGCCTAACTTGTGCGGCTAGAGAGCCGCGAACGCTTCGGCCTCGACCATCATCTCGGGTCGTGCCAGTGCGGTGACGCCGATGGCGGTCGACGCGGGCTGGGTGCCCGTGAAGAACTCGGCCTTGATCCGCGTGTAATCGCGCAGGCGGCTCATGTCGGTGAGATAGACCGTCAGCTTGACGATCGCGTCCAATCCCGCTCCGGCCTGCTCGAGAACCGTCCGCATGTTCTCGAACACCTGACGGACCTGGGCCTCGAAGTCGTCTTCGCCGACCGGCTGCCCACCGGCGGCGATCGGCGCCTGCCCGGAGACGAACACGATCGAGCTCGCGCCGTCGACACGCCATGCCTGTGAGAAGCCGGCTGCGTCCTGCCACGTCCAGGGATTGATCTGCCGCCTGTCCACGGGAGCGCTCACTCTCAGGCCGGCGCGGCGACGACGTGGACACCGTTGCGCTCGAGCGCCGCCGCCATCGCGTGGAAGTCGGGCGGCGTCGGGTCGCCCTCGGCGTCGACCGGCACCCCGAACTCCTCGAAGAACTCCTCGAGCGCCGCCGGCTGGTGCACGAACAGCAGCCGCGCGGGCGCTGCGGTGCCGTTCTTGAACGTATGCGGCACGTGCGGCGGCACGGCGACGGCGGTCCCCGGTGCGCCCGTGATCGTCTGCAACTTGCCGTCGTGCTCGAACGTGAACTCGTAGTCGCCCTCGAGGACGTAGAAGAGCTCGCGGTATGAGTGCGTGTGCAGCGGCGGCCCGAATCCCGGCGTGGTCGAGACCTCGAAGCAGAAGTAGCTTCCGTCGGTCTCGGAGCTGCGAACCCTGTAGGTGACGTGGTCGCCGCCACCGACGAGGAGCGTTCGTCCCTCGCCGGGGCCGCGCACGATCACTTGCTCACTCATCCCTTCCTCGCTTTCGTTCGTTGTGTGCGACGGAGGTCCGCCACCAGCGTCCGGATCGCCCACCCCAGCGCCTCACCGATCTCCGCGCCGGAGAGGTGCTGCTCCTCGCGGAGCGTCGTGTAGGCGAGCATGTTGTGGAGATAGGCAAGCACCGCCTCGGCCTGGCGTAGCTGCGGTTCCGGAAGCGCACCGACCTCCTGCTCGAGCGCCCGCCGGATCGCATCCAGCCGCTCCCGCCGCCGAGAGCTGCGTGCCGCCCGGCCGACTTGCGACAACGCCATCGCCCGCACGAGCCCCGGGCGCTCGTCGAACTCGCTGCACGCGCGCTCGAACGAGTCGGCGACGTCATCGAGGCTCGTCGGGTACCCTTGTTTTAGCAGCTCGCCGCCGATCCAGCGGCCGGCTGCATCGAGCAGCGCCTCGCGAGTCGGGAAGTAGCGGTACACCGTCCGCAGCGACACGCCCGACACCTCGGCGACTTGCGGCATCGTCAGCTCCGTGGAGCCGGCGCGCTCCAGCAGCTCGGCGACGCCCTGAAGGATGCGCTCGCGAGCGACTGCCGCCTGCTCGTCCCGAAGGCTTGCCGTCTCCATGACACGCATCATGTCATAACGACATTCAGCATGTCAATACCCCGTGCGGGTGTCCACCCGTATGAAGCGCGCCCTCCTCGCGCTGCTGTCGGCAGGCGCCCGCAGACACCCACCGGCGTCACTCTCGAGTCGATGCCGACGGCGTGCGTCAGTCGAAGCCCTCTAACGGACTCGAACCGTTGACCCCTTCCTTACCATGGAAGTGCTCTACCAACTGAGCTAAGAGGGCGGGGCGGCTCCCGAAGCCCGTCGAGCCGCTCGGCCATTCTAGGCGATCCTCCTGCCACCGAAAGGCGTCGCCCTTGACAGGCGGCCAACCGTAAGTCTATGCTTACGCGTTAGTGGAAGCTTACGCGACGGACGGCTGGGCGGCGCTCGCCGATTCGACCAGGCGGGCCATCTTTGAGCGCCTGGTCGAGCGTCCGTACGCGGTGGGCGAGCTCGCGGCCGGGCTTCCGGTCACGCGCCCGGCGGTGTCCCAGCACCTGAAGGTGCTGAAGGAGGCCGGGCTCGTCGTCGACCGGCAGGCCGGCAAGCAGCGGATCTACCGCGTCGACCCGGACGGCCTGGCGTCACTTCGGGCCGAGCTCGAGGGGTTCTGGACGAAGACGCTGGCCGCCTACAAGGCCACCGTCGAGCAAACCGAGAAGGGAGACTGAGTGAGCACCAACACAACCGAGACTGCCGGGACGACCGT
Source organism: Actinomycetota bacterium (assembly GCA_046732235.1). Taxonomy (GTDB): domain Bacteria; phylum Actinomycetota; class Thermoleophilia; order Gaiellales; family JAICJC01; genus JAICJC01. The sequence continues at coordinate 12,802 of JBKPMQ010000262.1, read as the reverse complement.
GCGCACGACGATCGTCGTCGAGGCGCCCATCGAGCGCGCGTTCGACGTCTTCACCAACGGGTTCGGCAGCTTCAAGCCGCTCGACCACAACCTGCTGGGAGGCGTCGACATCGCCGAGACCGTGTTCGAGCCGCGGGTGGGCGGCTACCTCTACGACCGCGGCGTCGACGGGAGCGAGTGCCGCTTTGCGCGTGTCCTCGCCTACGAGCCGCCGCACCGGGTGCGCATGAGCTGGGAGATCAGCCCGTCCTGGCAGCTCGAACGCGATCCCGCGAAGGCGAGCGAATGGGAGGTGCGGTTCACGGCCGAGACGCCCGAGCGCACGCGGGTCGAGCTCGAGCACCGCCACCTCGACCGCCACGGCGAGGGCTGGGAGCGAGTGCGCGAGGGCGTCTCCGGCGCCGGGGGCTGGCCGCTCTACCTGCAGCGCTACGCCGAGCAGCTCGCCATCCGATGACCGCATGGGGCCGGTCGCCCGCCTGGGACGGCCGGCCCCTTTTTGCGAGCTCAGGCCACGTTGCCTGCGGGGCTCCTTCGGCAGCCCCGCCTGGTCGCGCAGCCTGCTCGCGATCTCGACGATCTCCTCGGACGCGAAGCTCGGCGCGAACACCGCCGGCTGAGGCGGGAGATCGTGCGCAGGCGCGCCGTCGGGATGGGGCTCCTCGGCGACGACGAGATCCTCGCCGGTCTCCGGATGCGGGCCCTTGAAGACGGCGCCCGACTCGGTGAAGTCCCTCTCCGAGAGAGCGGTAGAGCTTGCGATGCTCGCCGGTCTGGATGTGCGGCCGGCACTCCGGGATCTTGTCGGTCGGGATCCGTGGGGATGGGAAGAGCTTCATCAGATCCGCGCCGGTGAGCCGCTCGAGCGCCCGCGCGTACGCGACCTGGTGCACGCCGCCGCGGACGAGCAGGCCGCCGCGGACGAGCAGGTAGCCGGTCATCCCCCGGCCCGCCGGGTGCTCGACCGTCTCGTACACCTTGAGCGGGGTTGCCGAGGCCCTTGACGCCCGCGAGCGATGCCACCGGAGCGCGGCCGTCGTCGACCGGCGATGCGCCCCAACTGCCCGCCGGCGAGAGCCGGGAAACACGCGTCCCTGTCAGTCGTCCATGACGCCTTCGGGCTCGGCGTCCGGAGGGCCGCAACGTGCGAGTGCCTCGTCCAGCGATTCGCAGGCCTGCACCACCGTCGCGGCTCCGGTGACCTGGAAGAGCCGGGCGGCGGCGCTGCCCGGCGGCGCGACGACCACCATGGTGACGCATGCCCGCTCCTGCAAGGCGGCGCGAACCAGGACGGTCAGAATGCTCGAGTCGATGAAGGTGGCCCGGGATAGATCGACGATGCACGCCTCCTCGGGGCCGATCTCCATGAGGGCGCGCTCCACGTCGCCGTGCGTCGACAGATCGTGCTCGCCGGCGAGCTCGATGACCGCGGCGCCCGAGATGCGCCGGACGGTGACACGTGGCTTCTGCAAGGTCCCTCCCCCCTGGTCATCGCGACCAGGCGGCGGCCGCACGGCGCGGGAGGTCCGGCCGCGGCCGCCGCCCAGCCACGTCGCCTACTCGGAGCTGATCGTCTTCGAGCGGTGGCCGATGCTGATCGCCCGCGGCTTCGCCTCCTCGGGCTTCGGCAGCCGCACGGTGAGGACGCCGTCCTCGTAGTCGGCGGTGATCGACGCGCCGTCCACGCCCTGGGGAAGGGTGAAGGAGCGGACGAACCGGCCCTGCCAGCGCTCGCTGCGGTACCGGCGGTTCGCGCCGTCGGACACGCTCCGCTCGCCCGTCACCACCAGCTGCCCGTCGACCGCCTCCGCGGAGATGTTGTCGGGCCGGCAGCCGGGCACGTCGAGCTCGATCACGACCTGCTGGTCGTCCTCCCAGATGTCCACGGGAGGAAGAAACCCGCGCGCCCCGCCGGGCGCGGCGCGCAGTCCGAACATGCGCTCGAAGCTGTCGGTCATGGCATCGAGCTCCGCCAGCAGCGGATCTCGCCGGGCCAGTGTGGTGTTCATCGGTTCCTCCTTCCGGATCAAGGATGGTTCATCCGGTTGAGGTAACCAGCAGCCGGCGGGTGTCAACCGTTCTCGACGCGGCCGCCATCTTCTCGATCGCCTGCTGCTCGACCTTGCGCACCCGCTCGCCGGAAAGGCCGAGCCTGCGGCCGATCGTCCGCAGCGACTCGCCGTCGGCACGTGCCGCCAGCACCTCCCGCTCGCGCTCGGTCAGGCGCAGCAGCAGCGGCCGCAGCTGGGTCAGCGCGAGCTGCTCGAGCACCCGCTCGTACTCCGCGTCCGCAAGCGGGCAGGCCACGAGATCCATCTCGCCTTCGTCGTAGTCGATGCGCTCGGCGCGGACGACGTCCGAGACGCGGTCGGCTCCCCACCCGAGCGAGTCGGCCAGCTCCTGGTCGTTCGGCTCCCGTCCCAGCTCCGCCAGCAGGCGCTCGCGGTGCTGCTTCAGCTCGTGGATGTCCCAGAGAACGTTCGTCGGCAGCCGGAACGGCCGCGAGCACTCGGCCACCGCCTGCTGCAGCGACTGGCGGATCCACAGGCGCGCCCAGGCGACGAACGACCCCTTGCGGTGGTCGTAGCGGACGACCGCCCGCAGCAGCCCGAGGACGCCGTCGTTGATGAGGTCGTCGAGGGTCACGCCGCGGCCGGCGTAGCGGCGCGCCATGCGCCGGACCATCGGCAGCAGCTCCTCGACCAGCTCCGACCGGGCGCCCGCATCGTCGCGCGCCCTGCTCGCGAGGGCGTCGATGCCACCGAGCGGCCGGCGCGGGCTCGGGTTCGCGGCTGCCACGAGCAGCACTCTAGGCCCGCCGGTAGAGAAGCGTGTTTAGGGGCGGCCGCCGGATGGGCACGCTTGCGGCATGCGACCCGGCGACCTTGCGAGCGGCATCGCGCGACCCGCATTCAGCGGGGCCATGCGCGCTCGGCAGACGAAGAAGGAGCGGGAGCGCGTGACCGTGAAGCAGTGGCTCGGCTTCGTCGCGGTCGCCGCGTTTACCACCTGGCTCACCAAGGAGCTCGACGACTTCGTCGAGCGCAGGTTCGGCTAGCGGGCCTCCGCCGCCAGGCCGATGCGCGCGCCGACGACGTGCTCCAGATAGCGCAGCGCCACCTCGGCGTTTCCGGCGTCGACGGCGGCGCAAGCCTCGGGCAGCACGGTGATCTGGTACCCGAGCTCGCGTCCGTCGATCGCCGTCTGGGCGACGCACATCTCGGTGGCGGTGCCGGCGAGCAGGAGCCGCCGCACCTGTCGCTCCCGCAGGAAGAGGTCGAGCGGGGTGTGGTCGAAGGCCGAATAGCGCGGCTTGCAGAGGAAGGCGTCGTCCGGCGCAGGCGCGATCGCGTCGATCACCGCCGGCTCGGGACAGCGGCGGCGCGACTCCTCGAGCACGCGCCCGCGGTCGCCCGACCACGTGCCGAAGTCGTCGTTGGCGTACACCACCGGGATCCCCGCCGCCCGGGCCGCCGTGACGGCCTCCTCGATGCCCCCGAGCGCCTCGCGGAACGACGCGAACATCGCGTCTCCGTCCTCGTGCCCGAAGTTCGCGAGCACGTCCACGAGCACCAGCGCGTCACCGTTCCTCATACCGAGGCAGTTTCCCGTTCCGGGCGTGAGGGAATCGGACCCCCGTGCGACGGGCAAACGCTGTCGGTGCGTGGCTCTGTTGGTGGGTGGGGTGCTTCTGGCTGTGGATGCTCTTCGTCGGCACGTGGGACCGGACCGACGGCGTGGCGGGTGCGGTCGTGGCCGTCGTGGCAGCCACGATCGCGGAGCGCGCCCGCCGGGCGGCGGGCGTCCACCCGCGGATCGCGCTCGAGCGCTTCGCGCGCGGCGCGACCGTGCCGTTCATCGTGTTCGCCGACTTCGCCGTGGTGACCTACGCGCTTGTGGCCTCGCTCGCGCGCCGGCGGGTGGTCCGCGGCCGCTACCTCGCCCGCGACTTCTCCGCCGGGCCGAAGACGACCCCGGAGGGCGCCGCCCACCGGGCCTGGACGGTGCTGATCGCCGGATACAGCCCGAACGCATACGTCGTCGACATCGATCCGGAGGAGAACGTCGTGCTCGTCCACGACCTCGTGCCGTGGCGCCGCTCCGAGGAGCCCGCGTGAACGACTTCCTGCTCGCGGCGACCGCCATGCTCGCCGGCTTCGTCCCCGTCGGCATCGTCTGCCTGCGCGGGGGGCCGATCGATGCGCTCGCCGCGCTCGAGCTGGCCGGCGCACTCACCACCACGATCCTGCTCTGCCTGGCCGAGGGCTTCGGCCGCTCGTCGTACTTCGACGTCCCGGTCGTGTGCGCGGCCCTGACCTGGGTGAGCGGCCTCGTCTTCGCGCGCTTCATCGGGAGGCACATCTGACGGACATCGCCATCAATGTGCTGCTCGTCGCCGCCGTCGCCGCGCAGCTCGTGTCGGCGCTCGGGCTCCTCGTGATGCGCACGTCCGCGGACCGGCTCCACTACACGTCCGCGGCCTTCACCGTCGGCCCGTTCTGCGTGCTCGGGGCCGTGCTCCTGCGGGAGGGCATGACGACGGCGAGCTACAACACGATCGCCACCGTCGGCCTTTTGTTCCTGGCCGGGCCGGTGGTCGTCCACGCGGCCGCGCGGGCAGGGCGCCGCCGCGAGCTCGGCCACCCCCGGGCACGTCCGGAGGAGCGGGTCCGATAGCGCTCGAGACCATCGCACCGCTCCAGGCCGCGACGCTCATCCTCGTCGCCTGCGCCGCGACCGCCGTCGCGCTCTGCCTCGACCCGCTGCGGCAGATCTTCCTGAGCGGCGTCTACGGACTGCTGCTGGTGCTGCTCTTCGTCGTCCTCCAGGCGCCGGACGTGGCCCTGTCGATGCTCGTGGTGACCACCGTCGCCTATCCGCTGATCGTCCTGATCGCGATCAGCCGCACGCGCCGGGAGCGGGGCAAGGGATGAGCTCACGCCAGCGTCTGCGGGCGTGGATCGCCGCGCCCGTGCTCGCGCTGTTCGCGGCCCTCATGGGATGGGGCCTCTCGGGCGCGCCGTCGTTCGGCGACTTCCACGGCGCGTACGGCGATCTCATGAACTCGATCGCCGTCCCGCAGCGACACTCGACCAACGTCGTCACGGCGATCGTGTTCGACTACCGCGGCTTCGACACGATGGGGGAGGAGTTCATCCTCTTCGCCTCGGTCGTCGGCGTCGTCCTGCTCCTCCGCGACATGCGCGAGCCCTCCGCCGACCAGGACGACCCGGTCGCGAGCGACGCCATCCGCCTGTTCGGCGTGCTCATGGTCGGCGTGGTGGTCGTCGCCGGGCTGTGGCTGGCGGCGTTCGGGCTCGTCACGCCGGGCGGCGGGTTCCAGGGCGGGGTCGTCATCGCCGGCGCCATCCTCCTCGTGTTCCTCGCGGCCGGCTACCGGCCGTGGACGCGGTTCGGGCGCGAGCGCCTGCTCGACCCGTTCGAGGGGGGCGGCGCGGCCGCCTACGTCGCCCTGGGGCTGGCCGCGCTCATCGCCGGCGCGCCGTTCCTGCACAACCTGCTCCCGCTCGGCCTCACCGGGACGCTCAGGTCCGGCGGCAGCATGTCGCTCCTGAACTGGGCGGTCGCCGTCGAGGTCGCGGCGGCGAACCTCGTGCTCTACACGGAGTTCCTCGAGAGCTACCTCGTCCCCCACCTGTCCGACCGATGACGATCCTCGTCTACGCCGTCGTCGCCTGGGTGTTCGGGATCGGGATCTACGGCGCGATCGTCAGTCGCAACCTGATCCACCTGGCGCTGTGCCTGACCGTGACCCAGTCGTCGACCTACATCCTGCTGCTCACAGTCGGCTACAAGCGCGGGGCGACCGCGCCGATCTTCAAGGACGTGAAGCTGGGGACGGCGGCCGTCGACCCGGTCGTCCAGTCGCTCACCCTCACGGACGTGGTGGTCAGCGTGACGGTGATCGCGCTCATCCTGGCGCTCGCCCTCGACGTGCACCGCCAGTCGGGCAGCGTCGACCCGGATGAGATCTCGACCCTGAACGGATGAGCTGGGCGCTGCCGCTCCCGGTGGCGGTGCCGCTGATCGCGGCAGCCCTCCTGGTCGCCACGGGGACGTTCCTGCCCCGGCGCGTCCAGGACGCGTTCGGGATCGCCGCGGCGGCGACGGCCACGGCCTTCGCCCTCCTGATCCTGGCGGCGTCGGAGCGGCACGACGTGCTGCACTGGTTCGGCGGCTGGCACCCGCACAACGGGATCGCGCTCGGGATCTCGTTCACCGCCGATCCGCTCGGCGCGGGGATGGCCGCCCTCGCCTGCGGGCTCGACCTGCTCGTGCTCGTCTACTCGTGGACGTTCATGCGCCGGCAGTCGCAGACGTTCGACGTCCTCATCCTCACGTTCGGCGGGGCGATGGCGGGGTTCGCGCTCACCGGCGACATCTTCAACATGTTCGTCTGGTTCGAGCTGATGGGCGTGTCCGCGTACGCCCTGGCGGGCTTCATGGTGGAGGAGCTCGGGCCGCTGCAGGGGGCGGTCAACTTCGCGATCACGAACACGGTCGGCGCGTACATGATCCTCATGGGGATCGCGCTCCTCTACGCCCGCACCGACGCGCTCAACCTGGCCCAGATCGGCCGCACGCTGGAGCGCCGGCCGGCCGACCGGCTCGTGATCATCGCCTTCGCCCTGATCGTGACCGGCCTCATGGTGAAGGCGGCGATCGTGCCTTTCCACTTCTGGCTCGCAGACGCGCACGCGGCCTCCCCCGCGCCGGTGTGTGCGCTCCTCTCCGGGGCGATGGTCGAGCTCGGGATCTTCTTCATCGCCCGGGTCTACTGGACGGTCTTCGCCGCGCCGCTGCACGCGCACGAGGCGGGTGTGCGGGACGTGCTCGTCGGCCTCGGCGTCGCGACCGCCCTCGTCGGGGCGCTCATGTGCCTGCTGCAGCGCCACCTGAAGCGGCTGCTGGCCTACTCGACCGTCTCGCACGCCGGGGTGATGCTCGCCGGCATCGCGCTGCTCGACCCGCGATCCCTGGCCGGGGTGGCCGACCTCGTGCTCGCGCACGGCCTGCTCAAGGGCGGCCTGTTCCTGCTCTGCGGGATCCTCCTCGTGGAGCTGCGCCACATCGACGAGCTGCGGGTGTACGGGGCGGGGCGGCGGCTTCGGGGGACCGGCTTCCTGTGGCTGCTGGGAACCGTCGGCCTGGTGGGCCTGCCGCCGATCGGCGTGTTCCTCGCCCACCAGCTGCTCGACGAGGGAGCCCGCGAGCACGGATTTGCATGGCTGGCCGCGATCGGCGCGGTCGCGAGCGGCGTCTGCGCGGGCGCGATGCTGCGGGCGGGGGCGCGCATCTTCCTCGGCTGGGGGGCGGAGGAGGACGACCTCCTCTCGCCGGAGCCTGATGAGGACGCGCCGGAGCACGACGTGAGCGGCCGGCTGCTCGCGAGCGTCGCCGGTGTCGCGATCGTGCTCGGCCTGGCCGCGTCGCTCGTCCCCGGCCTCGAGGGGCGCACGGAGCTGGCGGCGGAGCGGTTCGCCGACACCTCCGCCTACCGGGCTGCCGTGCTCCACGGGGCCGCCCACGGCGACGCCGCCGCCCACCTCCCGTTCTCGCTCCTCACGGTCGATACGGCGTCGGCGCTGTACGGGCTGGCGGCGCTCGCGATCGCAGTGGCGACGGCCGCGTTCGGGCTCTGGCGTCGCCGGCTTCCGGGGAGCATCCGGGCGGTCGCCGCCCGCACGCTCGGGCCGCCCCTCGACGCGGTGCGCGACGCGCACACCGGGATCGTCGGCGACTACCTCCTGTGGCTGAGCGGCGGCTCCGTCGCCGTCGCCGCGCTCTGGGCCCTCACCCTCTGATCGGGGTCAGACCCCGAACGGTGGCTGTGACGAAGGTGTGACGCGTCCGTTCGGGGTCTGACCCCGAAGTCGTCCCGAAGTCGTTTGTGTGGTGGCCGGCCGGGTATCGGAATCGGGAGACCACGGGAGGGAGACCATGTCTGAGAGGGACGTCAGCGGCCAGCTCGTCCGCTACCTGGCCGACGCACACTCGATCGAGGAACAGGCGCTCGCGCAGCTGCGGACGGCGCCGGACATCGCCGGCGACGATCAGCTCGCGGGGGCGCTCGGCGCCCACCTGCTCGAGACCGAGACCCATGAGCGGCTCGTGCGCGAGCGCATGAGCGCGCTCGGCGAGTCGCCGTCACGGCTGAAGGACATGATCATGGCGGTGGGCGGAAAGGGCTTCGTGATCTTCGCGCGGTCGCAGCCGGACACGCCCGGCAAGCTCGCCGCCCACGCATATTCCTACGAGCACCTCGAGGTCGCGGCCTACGAGCTGCTCGCGCGCGTGGCCCGGTCGGCGGGCGACGCCGAGACCGAGGCGATGGCGGAGCGCATCCGGGGCGACGAGGAGCGGATGGCGAAGCGGCTCGCGGACATCTTCGACGAGACCGTGCGCTCGTCGATCGCCGGGCTCGATCCCGGCCAGCTGCAGAAGCGGCTCGTCAGCTACCTCGCAGACGCGCATGCGCTCGAGCAGCAGTCGATCGGCCTGCTCGAGCGGGCGGTCGACGTCGCGGGCTCCTCCTCTCTCGAGGCGGTCTACCGCGCCCACCTGGAGGAGAGCCGCGTGCACCTGCAGTCGCTCGAGCGGCGGCTCGACGCGCTCGACGCGGGTCCTTCGACGGTCAAGGACGCGGCGATGCGCCTCGGCGCCATGAACTGGGCCACCTTCTTCAAGGCCCATCCGGACACGCCCGGCAAGGTGGCCGCGTTCGCGTACGCCTTCGAGCACCTCGAGATGGCCGGCTACGAGCAGCTGCTGCGGGTCGCCGAGCTGGTCGGGGACGATGACACCACCATGCTGGCGCAGACCACCCTGGCGGAGGAGCGCGCGGCCGCCGCGGCGATCGCGTCCGAGTGGGACACCGCCGCCCGCGCCTCGCTCGCGGCCGTGAAGGCGCTCTGATGCGCGTCGTCGTCGTCGGCGCGACCGGGACCGTCGGCACGAGCGTCGTCTCCGCGCTCGCGGCCGACGAGGCGGTCGAGTCGATCGTCGGCCTGGCCCGCCGTCCCGGCGGCCCGGCGCATCCGAAGGTGCGCTGGGAGCGGGCGGACGTGCGGTTGACGGACCTGACCCCGGCGTTCGCCGGTGCCGATGCCGTCGTCCACCTGGCCTGGCTGCTCCAGCCTTCCCACCAGGAGCCGCGCATGCGGGCCGTCAACGTCGACGGCAGCGCCCGGGTGTTTGCGGCCGCCGCCGAGGCGGGCGTGAAGACGCTCGTGTACGCCTCGTCCGTGGGCGCGTACGCCGCGGCCCCGACGGGCGACCAGCCCCTGGAGGAGTCCTGGCCGGCGACGGGCATCCCGAGCGCGTTCTACGGCCGCCACAAGGCCCGCGTGGAGGCCCTGCTCGACCGGTTCGAGGGGGAGCATCCCGACGTGCGCGTCGTCCGGCTGCGGCCGGCGCTCACGTTCAAGCGGGAGGCGGCGACGGCGATCAAGCGGTACTTCGTCGGGCCGATGGTGCCGCCGTGGGCCATCCGCCCCGGGGCGCTGCCGGCGCTGCCCTGGCCGGCCGGGCTCCGCTTCCAGGCCGTCCACTCCTCCGACATCGGCGAGGCCTATCGGCTGGCCGTCATGAACGAGGGGGCTCGGGGCGCCTACAACATCGCCGCCGGGCCCCTGATCGGGCCCGCGGAGTTCGCCGGGCTCGTCGACGCGCGCATCGTCGAGGTGCCGCGCCGGATCGTGCGAACCGCCCTCGATCTCTCGTGGCGGGCGCGGCTGCAGGCGACGGAGCCGGGCTGGCTCGACCTCGCCCTCGGCGTGCCGGTCATGGACACGTCGCGGGCGCGCGACGAGCTGGGCTGGACACCGAACGTGAACGCGCTCGACGCCGTGGCGGAACTCCTGAGCGGCATCCCCGTCCGCTCCACCGGCGAGACTCCGGTACTGGCCTAACTCGCCGCGACGAACCGGCGCGAGACGGCAGTGTAGAGCCGGATCGGGGCAAGGCGGACGAGCTTCATCCCCACCCGGTACGGCAGGGGGAACACGGCCTCGGCCTTGCCCCGCTCGATCGCCCCGGCGATCCGGCGGGCGGCGTCGGGCGCCTCGATCATGAACGGCATCGGGAAGTCGTTCCCCTCGGTCAGCGGCGTGCGCACGAAGCCCGGGTTCACGAGCTGGACGTCGATCCCGAGCGGCCCGAGGTCGACCCGCAGCGACTCAAGCAGGTTGATCTCGGCCGCCTTGGACGCTCCGTAGGCCTCGGCGCGGGTGTATCCGCGATATCCGGCGACGCTCGCGACGCCGACGATGGTGCCGCTGCCGCGCGCCCTCATGCGCGGGAGGATCGCGTCGAGCGAGTTGACCATCCCCATGAAGTTGGTCTCGATGTGGTCGCGGATGAGGGCCGAATCCCACCGGCGCACGTCCACCTGCCCCCAGATCCCGGCGTTCAGGACGGCGAGGTCGATCGGGCCGACGTTCGCCTCCGCGGCCGCCACGACATCGCGCAAGCCGTCGGGGTCGCGGACATCGCCCGGCAGAGGATGCGCCTCGCCCGGCGCCGAGGCCGCCACGTCCGCCAGCTGCTCGGCCCGGCGGGCGGTGATCGCCACGCGGCCGCCCCGGCGGCAGAGCTCGTGCGCGAGCGCCGCGCCAATGCCGCTGGAGCCGCCCGTGATCCAGGCGACGCTGCCGCGGATCCTCATTCCTGCGTCGCGGCGGCGTGGGCGAGATGCAGGAAGTCGGCCACGGCGAGCGCGGCGCCCACGCCTGCGACGAACCGCGTGACCCGGGGCGCCGCGACGAAGCCTACGCCCAGGCCGGACGCGATCCACATCCCGACGCAGAACGGGCAGTTGATCAGCTCGCCAACCGCCCGGCGCGGCCCCTGGCCGCGCGGGGTTTCCGAGACCTCGCTCGGGCCGGCCTCGCCCTCGTAGCGCACGAACGGCGCGCGCAGGAAGGAGGTCACCCGGTCCTTCGCGACGAGCCGGCTGTACTTGTGCGTCGCCACGCCGAGCAGGGCGAGATCGACCGGTGAGAACCGCTCGGGGAGATCGTCCTTCGTGGCCGCGATGCCGGCCGCGACCGCGACGTTGAACGCGGTCGCAAGGGCGGCGTACGACTTCAGCGGGATCGGCTTGTCCGCGTAGCCCGTCACCCTTCGGTGTCCTCCCCGGAATCGGGAAGCTCGTCCTTCCGCAGCCGGCGCTCGCTGGTCGACGGCGCCCGCGTCTTCGTGCGGAAGTCCGGGGAGCGGATCGCGTCGGCGACCGCCTCGCCGGCCCCTTCCGGGTCCGGCTTCGCCGCCTCGCGGACGGCCTCGTCCGGCTCGGTTCCCTCGTGCTTCTCGCGCTGGCGTTCGCGTTCGTCCGGCATGCCCATCCCCTTCCGTCAGGACGACTTCCGGGCCGTCGCCTTCCCGCCCTTGCGGCCGGCGGCCTTCTTCTGGGCTGTCGTGCCGCCCTGCTTCGAGGAGCCCCCCGACCCGGACTTCTTGCCGCCCCGCTTCGAGGCGCCGGGCGAGTTGGCGATGCGGGCCGCCCGCTCCTTCGACATGCCCTTGTCCTTCAGGGCCTCGTACTGCTTCTCGTTCTTGATCGCCATCTCTTGGCCTCCTCTCGGTGGATCAGCGCACGCCGGAGCCGGGCTTCGCCTGCGCGCCGTGCATTCTGGCCTTCACGCGGTCGGGCACCAGCCGGCCTGCGCGGCCCTGGACCTTCGTCTTGCGCGAGGCCGAGACGACCCGCTCCCTGCCGGCCATGAGCGCCTCGTACCCGTCCCGGGCCACGTCGGCGGGGTCGTCCTTCTCGCTGCTCCCGAGCTTCGTGTCGGTCATCCCGGCGCGCTCGAAGAACTCGGTCTCGGTCGGCCCCGGCATCAGCGACGTGACCGTCACGCCGCGATCCTCGAGCTCCTCCCGCAGCGCCAGGGCGAACGACTGGACGAACGACTTCGACGCGTTGTAGACGGCCGAGAACGTGCCCGGCATGGTCGACGCGATCGACGACGTGAAGAGGATTCGGCCCTCGCCGCGCCCGGCCATCTCGCGGACGACGTACTTCGCGAGCTGCACGGTCGAGCGGACGTTCAGGTCGACCAGCTGGAGCTCTCGCTCGAGCGGCGTCTCCTCGAAGCGACCGCCGCTGCCGATGCCGGCGTTCAGAACGGCGGCATCGAGCGGCCCGACCTGGACGACCTGCCGGTAGAGCTCGTCGACGCCCTCGCTCGTGCCGAGGTCGACCTTGACCGGCTCCACGCGTCCGCCGCGCACCGCGAGCTCCCGAGCCGCGCGGTCGAGCTCGTCGTCCTCCGCAGCGACGACCAGGTCGAAGCCGTGGTCGGCGAACTGCTTCGCGAGCTCGAGCCCGATCCCGCTCGATGCGCCGGTCACGAGCGCCAGCGGGCGTGTATCCGTGCGTGCCATCCGTCCAGTTCCCCTGAAATCGCCTGGTCGTCCGCAGATACCCGGTCTCCGCGGCATCCAACCGTTACCCCTCCGCGCGGGCCGGGTATGGCCGGCGCGTGGGGCCGATACCACGTGAGCGGACCCCGGACAGCTCGCTCGCGCTTCTGCGCGAGGGGTTCGAGTTCGTGAGCAATCGCTGCCGCCGGCACGGGACGGACACGTTCGCGGCCCGGCTCATGCTGCGCCCCGTCGTCTGCATGCAGGGTGCCGAGGCCGCCCGGTTCTTCACGGAGACGCCGATGACCCGCCGCGGCGCGCTCCCGCGGCCGATGCTCGCCCTGGTGCAGGACGTCGGCAGCGTCGCGACGCTCGACGGCGAGATGCACCGCTGCCGCAAGCGGCTGTTCCTGGA
>JBKPMQ010000261.1:0-19327 GCA_046732235.1 Actinomycetota bacterium | reverse complement strand
CGCTGGGGGCGGGGACGGTCCCCATGCCGCTCGCTAGTCGTCCATGGAGGGCGACCGGCCCAGGCGGACATTCACGTAGACGCGATCGCCCTCGACCTCGTACCAGGCGAACCCGCGCGCGCCGTGGCTGCGCGCCCGCAGGCGGTCGATCAGGTCGCCCACGCGCATCATGTCGTCGAGGTGCAGCTCGTCGAGCGCGTCCACCTCGGACCTGTCGTGCGAGACGGCGCGGTCGTGATCCTGCGGCACCGGCTCGATCTCGCCCGCCGCGATCGCCGGCCACGTCTCGCGGAACAGGGCGACGATCTCGTCTTGGAGCCGGGCGTAGATCGTCCCGGCCGTGTCGTAGGGCGTCAGCGGCACCTCGCGCTGGGCCCAGATCGGGCCGGTGTCGGCGCCGGCGTCGACGGCGTGCAGCGTGACGCCCGTCGGGGAGCCGTCGACGATGCTGTGGACGTGCGGATACCAGCCCCGGTTGACGGGCAGGAGGGCGGGATGGAAGTTCACCGTGCCCCGCCGCGCGGCCGCGATCACCTCGGTCGAGATGACGTGCGCCCAGTAGACCGTGACGATGAAGTCCGGCCCGAGCGCGGCCAGCGCTGCGACGTGCTCGGGGTTCCGCAGGTCCGCGGCGTCGTGCACCGCGGCGGGACCGCAGCCTGACGCGGCGACGATCTCCCCGGCGAGCTTGCGCCGCTCGGGCGCGTGCAGGTAGACCGCGATGATCTCGTCGCCGCGCGCACGCAGGTACTCGGCGACACGCAGCCCCGGCAGGTCGTTCGCGAGGAGGGCGACGGTGGCGATGGCGCATTATGCCCGCGCCCGCCGGGTCTCAGGCGGCCCGGGCGACGGAGCCCGAGCGGAAGGCGGCGAAGGTCTCGGCGACGTACTCGAGCGCCGCCCGGTCGACGCCCGGATAGCAGCCGATCCAGAACGACCCCTCCGCGATCAGGTCGGTCGTCTCGAGGCCGCCCACGACGCGGTTGCGGATCCCGGCGTAGGCCGGCTGGCGCAGCAGGTTGCCGCCGAAGAGCTGGCGCGAGTCGATGCCGCGGGCGTGCAGGTACGTCACCAGGTCGCGGCGGGTGAAGCCGGCGTCCGGGCGCACGGTGAGCGCGAACCCGAACCAGCACGGCTCGGAGCCCGGCGTCGCCTCGGGGAGGACGAAGACGTCGGAATGCTCGGCCAGCGCCTCGCGCAGGAAGGCGTGGTTCTCGCGCCGGGCGGCGACGAAGTCCGGCAGCCGGTCGAGCTGGGCCAGGCCGATCGCCGCCTGCATGTCGGTCGCCTTCAGGTTGTACCCGATGTGCGAGTAGACGTACTTGTGGTCGGAGCCGTACGGGAGGGTGCCGTGCTGGCACGAGAAGCGCAGGCCGCAGGTGTTCTCGGCGCCCGGGCCGCACCAGCAGTCCCGGCCCCAGTCGCGGAACGACTCGACGAGCTTCTTCAGCACGGGCCGCTGCGTGAGGACGGCGCCGCCCTCGCCCAGGGTGATCTGGTGGGCGGGGTAGAACGAGAGCGTCGCCAGGTCGCCGAACGTGCCGACGTGGCGGCCGTTCCAGGTCGAGCCGAGGGCGTCGCAGCAGTCCTCGATCAGCCACAGCCCGTGCCGCTCGCAGAAGGCCGTGACGGCGCCGAGGTCGAACGGGTTCCCGAGCGTGTGGGCGACCATGACGGCCCGGGTGCGGCCGCTGCGGGCCGCCTCGAGCCGGGCGACGTCGATGTTGTACCCGGGCAGCGTCACGTCGACGAAGACGGGGACCAGGCCGTTCTGGATGATCGGGTTCACCGTCGTCGGGAAGCCGGCCGCGACGGTGATCACCTCGTCGCCGGGACGCAGGCGGCGGTCGCGCAGCCGCGGCGACGTGAGCGCCGTGAGCGCGAGCAGGTTCGCCGAGGAGCCGGAGTTCACGAGCAGGGCGTGGCGATGGCCCGTCGTCTCCCGCAGGCGGCGTTCGAACGCCTCCGTCTCGGGGCCGGCGGTGAGCCAGAAGTCCAGGCTGGTGCGGACGAGCTCGACCACCTCCTCCTCGCCGAAGACGCGGCCGGCGCAGGAGACCCGCGGATCGGCCGGGTCGAACGGTGCCGGGCGGTGGTGGTCGCGGGCGTACTCGGCCACCAGCTCGAGGATGCGGGTCACGCGGGGGTCGGGCGCCATCTCGTGCGCGTATCGGCAGTCGGCGAGGCCGCCTTGAGCCGCAGGACACCCGGTCGGGTGATATCCCGGTGCGCCTCGGGCTCCGATACAGCGAGAGCGCCATGTCCACTGAACGCGAAGGGGTCTCCATCATGATCGAGCGCTTCCAGGGTCTCTCCCTCTCCGATGAGGCCGGCCAGACGATGGCCGAGTACGCCGTCGTCCTCGGCGTGATCACGATCGCCGTCGTCGTCACCCTCGGCCTGCTCTCGACGGCCATCCAGAACCTGCTGAACAACGTCATCTCGGTCATCTGACCGCCGCTTGACGGACACCCTGCCGGGCCGTATCGTCGCGGCCCGGCAGAGGGGTGACGGTGGCGGACGGCGATCAGACGGTGGCGGGCGGAGACGACCCGGGTGAAGCCGGGCCGGTGATCCGCGCGTTCGTCGAGGGGGATCGGGGCCGGCTCGAGTCGACGTTGCACCCGGACGTCGAGGTGCACCTCTCCGCCTTTGTCGAGCCCGACCTGTGGCTGCGGGGGCGCGAGGCCGTGTTGCGATGGTACGGCCGCAGCGCCGGCTCGCACCGCTCGTATCTCCATCGCATGGCCGAGGCGGCCCCGGCGGTGTGGCTCGCGTTCGGGCGCATGCAGCTCTCCGAGCCCGACCGCGGCATGCGCGACTACCAGGTGGTGTGGATGATCGCCCTGCGGAACGGCGTCGTCTGGCGGGCGAGCTCGCACGAGACGGAGGCCGAGGCCCGTGCCGCCGCCCGTTCGCCGCGGCCCTGATCAGCCCCGGCGACGGCGCGTACGGGCGATCTCGGCGTCGATCGCCGCGCCGACGAGCAGCGCCAGGCTCGAGAGCCAGAGCCACGTCAGCATCACGATCACGGCGGCGAACGAGCCCCAGCTCTTGTTGTACGAGCCGAAGTTGGCGACGTACCAGGCGAACCCGCCCGAGGCGGCGAGCCACACCGCGACCGCGGTCACCGCCCCGGCGGAGACGACGCGCCAGCGGCACCCCTGCATGTCGGGGCCGAACCGGTAGATCCCGCCGAAGGCGAGCAGCAGCACCACGATCAGCACCGGCCACTCGGCCGTCCACCAGATCCAGGAGACGACCGTCCGCTGGCCGATCGCGTCTCCGACCCAGTGGCTCGCCTGCGGGCCGAGCACGAGCAGGCCGAACGCGAGCGCGAAGGCGACGGCGAAGCATGCGACCATCGCCACGGCCGCCAGGCGTTCGTGGATGAAGCCGCGCTTCTCCTCGAGGTCGTGGGCGACGTTCAGCGCCCACTGCAGCGTCTGCATCGCCCCGATGAGCGACCACGCCGCGAGCACGAGGCCGACCACGATCATGGCCGTGCCGCCGCCGTTACGGCTCGTCACCTGGGTCAGGCTGTGGTCGACGAGCCTGATGACGCTCTGCGGGACGATGCCGTTCAGGTGTGTGAGCAGGCGGCCGGCGGTGCCCGGGCCGGCCACGTTCGCGAACACGCCGACGATCACCAGGGCGGCTGCGGGCAGCGCCAGAAAGAGGTTGAACGCAACCGCCTGGGCCAGGTTGAGGGCGTGATCCTTGTGCGCGCGCCGAAGGGCGCGGTAGAGCACGCCAACGGAATCGCGCATGCGCAGGCGCGCTTCCGTGCGGGCCGGAGAGGCCTGCGGGGCCGCGAACGGACGGGTGGGGGCCGGCTCCTCCAAGGCACTCAGCCGCCCCTACCGCGAAATGGGGACTGCGGGTCCCCCAAGGAGTAAAGGTTCTGTTGGATGTGGATGCCCATGCAGGTCGGCCCCGCTAGGTTGGCCTCCAATGAGACGAACACTTGCCATTGCCACCATCATGATCCTGTCACTTCCGGCGACCGCACGGGCGAACGTGGCCGACGTCACACCGCAGCTCAGCCATACCCCGGCTGCACCGGCCACAATCGCCGACAAGGCCGTCCGCGACGCGCTCGCGCTGCGCGGCGCGCCTTACGTCTACGGGGGAAGCTCTCCTGCCGGATTCGACTGCTCCGGCTTCACGAGCTACGTCTACGGAAAGCTCGGCATCCGGCTCCCGCACTCGAGCTACGAGCAGTGGACGTCCGGGCCGCGCGTCCCGCGCGCCGACCTCAGGCCCGGCGACCTCGTGTTCTTCGCCGGCCTCGGCCACGTCGGCATCTACATCGGCGGCGGGAGGTTCGTCCATGCGCCCCACACCGGCACGGTCGTGTCGGTCGACCGCCTGTCCGGCTCCTGGTACGGCGCCGAATACGACGGCGCGGTGCGCCCGCACGGCTCCCAGGCCCTGGTGAGGGCCGTCCGGCGCGCGGCTACGATGGCCAGGTGGCGTTCGAGCTCGACCGCTCGACGGAGTTCGGCGCGCGTGTCGCGCGGCGTCTCGCGGACGAGCTCATCGGCTGGCTGGTGACGGTCAACGGCCGCGGCGCCCCGCAACCGAGCCCGGTGTGGTTCCTGTGGGACGACAAGTCGATCCTGCTCTACAGCCGGCCCGACACGGCCAAGCTCCGCAACATCGCGTCCAATCCGAGGGTGGCGATGCACCTGAACGACGAGGGCCGTGGAGACGACGTCGTGATCCTCTCGGGCCGCGCCGGGGTGAGCGACGACCCGCCCGCCTACGAGCTCCCGGCCTACCTGGACAAGTACGGCGGCCTGATCGAGCGCAACGGCTGGACGCCCGCGTCGTTCGCAGCGGACTACTCGGTTCCGGTGCGCATCAGCCCGACGGGCCTGCGCGGGTTCTGACCACCGCGGGGGTCTCGCCCCGGATCGGCAGCCAGTAGTACGCGTTGAACGCCGCGATCACGACCACGCCCAGGATCGGGACCGCCAGACCGAGAAGCGCGCCCAGCGCGAGCCAAGCCAGGGCGAGCTGGAACCGCCGCCCGATCGCCGCAGCGCCCGCCGCGTCGAGCGTCTCGCGCAGGAGGTTGTGGCGGCGCGCGTAGCCCCAGACGCCGTTGAACGTCAGCGCCGTCAGGTCGAACGCGATGCCGTAGAAGAGGACGGCCGTTCGCTCCCCGTGCCCTTCGCGCAGCGCGCCCGCGAGGACGGACGTCGCGAACGGCAGGAACGCGACCACCATCAGGAGCAGGGTGTTCAGCAGCAGCACCGCCCGGTCGGCGCCCTCGATGTGGTCGAACATGACGTGGTGGTTGGCCCACACCTGGCCGATGAAGAGGAACGTGACCGCGTAGGCCAGGTACGACGGCCACAGATCGAGGAGGCCGTGCAGCAGGTTCGTGTAGTCGGCGGGCGGCCGGATCTCGAGCACGAGCAGCGTGATCGTGATCGCGAAGACCGCGTCGCTGAACGCCACCAGGCGACCGGTGTCGCGTGGCACCGGGCGGCGCCGCCTCGCCGTGGACATGGGGATGAAGGTACCGCACACGGATCGGGTGCGCGAGAGCGGGTACGGTCTCCCGCATGGAGCCAGACGAGCAGGTGCCCGGAGTCGGCCCTCCGGCGGCACTGGCGGCCGCCGGAACCTCGGTCGACCAGCGGCTCGAGTGGCTCGGCGTTCGCGGGATCCTCCGGCAGCTTGCGCGGGACGGGCAGATCATCGACCTGCGCTGCGAGATGCCCCAGTGCTACTGCTCGCGGGGGCGTAGATACTTCGATCCGACGTCGCCGCCCTCCGATTGGTCTCCGACGGCCGACCACTACCCAAGGCTCAAGGCCCACGGAGGGCACCTCACTCCGGACAACGTCCGGCTGGCGCATCGGCTCTGCAACCGCCGTGACTATGGCTGGCGCATGAAGATCAGCTCGATGCTCCGCGAGCGGGTGTCGCTTGAGGAGATCGCCGCTGAGCTGAACAGACACAATGTCCCGACGATCCACGGCACCAACCGGTGGTCGGCTGCCGCCGTGCGGAAGGCGTTCGTTTCCTAGAAGTACCGGATGCCGGGGTGGTTCCACCGATCTCGCTTGCTCGCGGAGAGGAATCGCCCGCGGACGGAAGCCGACAGGAGGTGGTCGAGTATTGCGCGCTCTCGCGGCGTCATGGTCGGGCCACGGTTTGTCCTCAGAGGTCGATCGCCGAACGCTCGTCGTGACCGTCGGCGATCGTGGACGCAGCAGAACGGCCGCAAGGCGGACAGCTATCAGTCCCTTCTTACGGCCGTTCTGCCGAGTACCGCATACCGGATTCGAACCGGTGTTACCGCCGTGAGAGGGCGGCGTCCTAGGCCCCTAGACGAATGCGGCACGGACCGGCGGCCAGTCTAGCAAGCAACCTACCGCCTCTCCGACGCGACGATCGCCTCGACCTCGATCTCGACGAGGAACTCGGGGCCGACGAGCCCGGCGATGCCGATCATCGTGGACGCGGGGCGGACGTCGGAGAAGTACTCGCCGTGGGCCCGGCCGACGTCGAGCTGGTTCCGCTCGACGTCGACGACGTACATCCGCGACCGCACCACATCGGCGAGCGAGGCGCCGACGGCCTCGAGCGCGCCCTTGATGCGCTCGAGCGACGCGACGGACTGGGCGTACGCGCCCTCCGGCGGTCGCCCGTCCGGGCCGATGCCGAGCGTGCCCGAGACGTGGACGACGTCGCCGACGCGCACGGCCCGGTCGTAGCCGATCCGGGCCTCGAACGCCGTGTGGGTGGAGTGGTGGCGTCGCTCGCTCATGCCTTCGCCGCCACCCGGGCGTCGAGCGCGGCCTTCACCGCCGGCCACTCCTCGTCGATCACGCTGTACCAGGCGGAGTCGCGCCGCTGGCCGCCGCGCACCAGCATATGCTTGCGGAAGACGCCCTCGAACTGGGCCGGGAGCGCCGCCAGGGCCGCGCGCGAGCGCTCGTTGCTCGCATCGGTCTTGAACTCGACCCGCAGGCAGCCCAGCCGCTCGAACGCGTGGCCGAGCAGGAGCAGCTTCGCCTCGGTGTTCGCACCGCTGCCCCAGGCGTCCGGCGCGATCCAGCTGTGGCCGATCTCGAGCACCCGGTCGTCGGGTCGAAGCGACAGGTAGCGGCTGCTCCCGACCACCGCGCCGTCCGCGCGGCGGACGATGCAGAACGGCGCCTCGGCGCCGCCGGTGGCCGCGGTCATTGCCTCGCCGAACCAGCGGTGGAACGCCTCGGGCTCGGACGCGACGACCCGCATGTAGCGCCACACGCGCTCGTCCGCGGCGGCCCGGCCGAGCGGCTCCTCGTGCTCGGCACGCAGCGGCTCCAGTACGACGAGACGGCCGGACAGGACGGGGGAGAGGTCGGTGAAGGCGCCCACGGGCGGATGATCGTAGCGGGCGTTAGCGGCGTATGAGCATGGGGTTCCGCTCCCTTCGGTATCGCGGTAGGATTCGCCTCGGGCAGGGACTCGGGCACGGAGGTACGCCGGCCGCGGGTTGCGCGCCGCCCAGGAAGGTCATGAGCAACCGCGGACGCCGAACATGAGCTATGGGAATCCCAAAGGGCCGTCGTGGCTCGACCGGATGCGCGACAACCTCGCCGACCGTCAGTGGCGGCCGCGCTGGCTCCACATGCCGGACCTGCGCCGCCGCTGGGACCGCATGCTGGACCGCGATTGGATCCGGCCGCGCTGGATGGTCATCCCGACGTTCCGGCGCCTGCGCATGTCCGAGCACGGGCTGCCGGGGCACCTGCTCGTCCCGGGCATCGCCGCCATCGCGCTCCTCTTCGGGGGCGGGCTCTATTTCGGGAACATGCTCGGATCCGACCCGAGCGCGGCGGGAACCGGGTTCATCACCACCGTGACGCGGAAGGGCAAGGTCATCACGGTGAAGGGCAAGCCCGTGCAGATCGTCGTCCCGCCGAAGACGGTGACCCGCAACGGGAAGACCGTCAAGGTGCCCCGCAAGACCGTCGACCTGACCCGCACGCAGACGCAGACCCAGACACAGACGCAGACCCGCACGCAGCAGGTGCCGGTGCCGACGACCATCACGCGGACGAGCACCGTGATCCGCACCCGGACCGTCACATCGACGGTGACCGTGACGACCAGCTCCGTCCCGACCACCTAGAGACCGCGGGATGGCCGAGGCCAGACCCGCCGAGGCGCTGACGGATCTCGCGGTAAGGTCGGCTGGATGCGCGCGCTCCTCGTCCATGCGCCCGGCGACGCGGACGCGTTGCAGGTCGGTGAACTCCCGGCGCCTCGAGCGCGGCCGGGCCACATGGTGGTGCGTGTCGAGGCGGCCGGCGTCAATCCCGTCGACGCGGCGAACCGCGCCGATCCCACGTGGGCGGGGATCGATGTGCCGTACGTGGTCGGCTACGAGTTCGCAGGCGTCGTGGAGGGCCTCGGCGAAGGCGCCTCGTCGCTGGCAGCGGGCGATCCGGTCTGGGGCATGCTCCCGGTGCGTGGGACGCGGTGGGGCGCCTACGCGGAGTACGTGGAAGTGCGGGAGGATTGGGTCGCCAGGTGCCCGCCGGGCCTCGACCCGGTAGAGGCGGCCGCGATCCCGCTGGCCGGGTCGACGGCTCTCCAGCTCCTTGACCGGCTCGGCTTGCGAGCAGGCGACTCGCTGCTCGTACACGGCGCGGCAGGCGGCGTTGGCAGCCTGCTCGTCCAGCTGGCACGGATGGCGGGCATCCGGGTCGCCGGCTCCGCCAGCGGCGCCCGGCATGAGCTCCTGCTGGGGCTGGGAGTCGATGTGGTTCTCGACCGCGAGGAGGATGATGTCGTCGCGGTCGCGACGCGGCGGCTGGGCGGGCAAGTCGATGCAGTCGCCGACCTCGTCGGGCAGGGTCTCCTGGCGCGCAGCCTCCCCGCGGTCAAGGACGGAGGCCGGGTGGCATCGATTGTGGAGCTCACGGGAGACTTCGAGGAGGCGGTCGATCGCAACATCACGCTCCACGGCGTGCTGGTCCGCCCGTCGTGGGAGACGCTGGGCCGACTCGCCGCGGCGGTCGACGGCGGCTCGTTGCGTCCGGTCGTGGACGGGGTGGTGGAGCTGGACACGATCGCCGCGGCACACCGGCGCGTCGAGAGCGGCCACGGACAGGGAAAGGTCGTGCTGCGCATCTCGCCCTGACCGGGAGCGGGAAGATCGGCAAAGGCGTCGTACCATGACATGGTGAGCAGCCGGCCCGAGACCCGCGTGTCACGCCTGCACGAGCGACTCGCCGGCGGCGAGGTCGTGATCATGGACGGCGGCACCGGCACCGGGCTCCAGGCGATGGGCGTCCCGATGAACGAGGAGGCGTGGGGCGGCGTCGCGAACCTCACCCACCAGGACGCCGTGCGGAGCCTCCACGCCGCCTACCTGGCCGCCGGGGCGGAGATCCTGATCACGAACACGTTCGCCACCGGGCCGGGGCCGCTCGCCGCCGCCGGTTACGGGGATCGATTCGCCGAGGCCAACCGCAACGCGGTGGCCGCCGCGATGCAGGCGCGGGCGGACGCCGCCGCGGACGACGTCGTGATCGCCGGGTCGATGTCACGCGACGTCGCGAACGGGCTCGCCGACACGGGCGTGCCGTTCGACGTGTCGACCGACGACGCCGCCCTGCGCGACGGCTACCGCCGCCAGGCGGAGATCCTTGCCGGGGCCGGGGTCGATCTGCTCGTGCTCGAGATGATGGGCGCGGGCACGCACGCACAGCCCGCCGTCGCCGCTGCGACCGAGACCGGGCTGCCGGTCTGGCTCGGGCTCTCGATCGCGCAGGCCGGAGCCGGCCGGGCCGAGACCATCGACGGCGAGGATGCCCGCGAGCTCATCGAGTCGCTTCCCGCCGGCGCGATCGATGCGATCTTCGTCATGCACAGCGATGTCGACGTGGTGCCCGAGTCGCTCGCCGCCGTTCGGGCCGTGTGGCCGGGCACGGTCGGTGCCTATCCGCACGTGGGCGACTGGACGCCGCCGAACTGGGTGTTCCGCGATATCGATCCCGAGGACTTCGCCCGCCGAGCGCACGAGTGGGTCTCGCACGGCGCGGCCATTGTCGGCGGCTGCTGCGGCACCGGGCCGGAGCACATCGCCGCCCTGGCGAGGACATGGATGGCCGCGGAGGACCGCGGTTCCCGGCCGCGCTAGCGCTCGAGATATCGGGCGTGGTGTATGGCATACATTGCAATCGCCGTGGGTACGTAGCCGGAGCCGGCCGCGGGAACCCCCGCACCCTGAACCCCCACACGAACTCCGGCGGAGGTTGCGCGTGTCCCCCGTTGCGCCACGAATCGTCGTTCGATCCATCGCGAACCCGCCGACACAGGTCGTCGCGCTCTCCGGCCAGCATGACCTGTCGAGCGTCGGAGACGTCGAGCGGGCGCTGAAGCTCGCCGTCGACAGTGGCGACGCGGTCATCGTCGACCTGCGCCGCGCGACGTTCGCGGACTCCGCGATCCTCGGGGTGATCATCAAGGCGAGGAAGCAAGCCGGGCGACGCTGTTTCGCCGTCGTGCTGCCGTCCCCCAGCCAGATCACGAGGCTGTTCGAGCTCGTGGACGCGAGCTCGATGCTGCTCACGTTCGACACGCTCCGCCGAGCAGTGGAATGGTGCCACCCGCTGTTCCGCAGCTGGCAGCTCCGCGAGATCCGCGTCTAGAGCGTCGAGCCGCCGTCTACACCGGGCGAGCAGGAGAGGCGATACACCTGGGCGGCGGAGCCGGCAGCGTCGCGGTCATTCGATCGCGGCGTGCGGGTCCGGCGCGGCGCCGTCGGGCTGACCGTCGCCACCGCCGGCGGGAGCGACTCCAGTGCGGGTGAAGCTGTCGAGGAGATCGCCGACCGTGTAGGCGCCGAGGTGGGCGCGGCGGAGGTGGCGGGCGCGGTCGACGGTGTAGGTGACGCGGGAGCCGTGGTGGCCATGGTGGTGGCGGGTGACGTAGCCGGCGTCGACGAGCTGATTGACGATGCGTTGCGCGCTGCGCTCTCTGACGCCGATCCGCTCGCCGAGTTCCCAGATGCGGATGTCCGGTTCCTCGGCGATGCAGATCAGCGCGTGGCCGTGGTTGGAGATGAGCGACCAGGCTCGCCCATCGATCGGCCCGTCGATTGTCATGACTTCATTGTCCTGCTATCCTCGTCCGGGTCAAGTATCGCAGATCGGCCGGTCGGCGCGCGGTGTGGGAGGCGGCGCCGGCCTGATTTCCGACGCGCGCCCGGCCCCGCGCGGAAGGAGTGGTCCTCGCATGTCTTCGATCAGGACACAGGGAACCTCACCGCAACTTCAGCCCGAGCCCACCGCCACGGATAGCTCGCCGGCACGAGTCGACGTGGCCGTGATCGGCGCGGGCCAAGCCGGCCTGGCGATGGGGTACTTCCTGGCGCGCCAGGGGCGGCGGTTCGTGATCCTGGAGGCCGGGGAAGCGGTTGGATCCGCCTGGCGGGAGCGATGGGACTCGTTGGTGCTGTTCACGCCACGCCGCTACGACGGCCTTCCCGGCCTCGCCTTCCCGGGCGATCCCGATGGGTATCCCACTCGCGACGAGGTGATCGCCTATCTGGAACGGTACGCAGATACCCTCGAGCTTCCGGTCCGGTTCAACAGCCGCGTCCGCTCGGTGACGACCGGAAATGGGCGATTCGTGCTGGACGTCGGTGACGGGCGTTTTGAGGCCGACCAGGTCGTGGTCGCCACCGGTCCGTTCCAGCAGCCGAGCGTGCCCGCGATCGGCCGGGGGCTTGCGCCTGACGTGTTCCAGACACACAGCGTCGGCTATCGCCGCCCGGAAGATGTGCCTCCTGGCCGCGTGGTCGTGGTGGGCGGTGGGAACACCGGCTTTCAGATCGCCAAGGAACTGTCGGCGACGCACCGCGTCGACCTGGCGATCGGTTCGCGGCAGACGCCGCTCCCGCAGCGGCTGCTGGGTCGCGATCTGTTCTGGTGGCTGACGAAGCTGGGCGTGCTGCAGAAGACGGTTGAGTCGCGTCTCGGGCAGCGGCTTCAGCACCGCGACACGCTGATC
Organism: Actinomycetota bacterium; assembly: GCA_046732235.1. Classification (GTDB taxonomy): domain Bacteria; phylum Actinomycetota; class Thermoleophilia; order Gaiellales; family JAICJC01; genus JAICJC01. The sequence continues at coordinate 7,297 of JBKPMQ010000261.1, read as the reverse complement.
GGCTCCAGGCCGCGCCAGCTCAAGCGTCACCATGGGGTTGTACTCAGGCCGCGGCTTGTCCGCGCCTCTGGGCGGACGGTGGGCTTCGCGGATGGCGGGCAGGCCGACGTCGACGCCGTGATCTGGGCGACTGGATACCAGCCCGACCACTCGTGGATCCGCGTTCCGATTGCCGATGATGACGGCCGGCTGCGCCATCGCCGCGGCGTCACCGACGTCCCCGGCCTGTTCTTCGTTGGCTTGTCCTGGCAGTACACCCGCGGCTCGGCGTTGCTGGGATGGGTCGAGGACGACGCCGCCTTCATCGCCGACCACATCGAGACGGCCGCTGGTCGAGGCGTCGCGGCTGATCCCAGTTCGCACGATCCGATTCGCGCGCCACGCTCGGTCGGCGCCACACAGGGGGAGTGACACACATGCCCAAGCACACGCACGAGCACGAGACGGAGTACTTCTCGACTGAAACCACCGGCCTGGCCCAGGCCGGCGAAACCACGGTCGTCGAGCTTGGCGACGGGGATGAGACCGATCTCCGAATCGCCCCCGTCGCCAAGCAGCTCGGCGATGACACGGTGCGGATGCTCGCCTACGGCGGCTCGATCCCCGGCCCGACGCTACGGGTGCGCCAGGGCTCCGAGGTCACTGTCCACGTCACCAACGACGCCGACCTGGAAGCGACCGTGCACTGGCATGGCCTGCGGCTGGATAACCGCTACGACGGCACTCATCAGACCCAGTCGCCCATCCCTGTCGGCGGATCGTTCAACTACCGGATCACGTTTCCGGATCCGGGGGTGTACTGGTATCACCCGCACATCCGCGAGGACTACGGCCAGGAGATGGGCCTCTACGGGAACATCCTCGTCGAGCCGGCCGACCCCGACTATTGGCCGCCGGCGCACCGCGAAGTCGCGCTGACGCTCGACGACGTGCTCATCGAGGACGGCAGGATCGCGCCGTTCAGTCGCACCGAGACGACCCACGCCGCAATGGGCCGGTACGGCACCGAGCTCCTGGTCGCAGGCGAGACTGACCTCTCCTTGACCGTCCGCCGTGGCGAGGTCGTCCGCTTCTATCTCACAAACACGGCCAACACGCGGGTATTCAAGGTCGCCCTGCCCGGCGCCAGGATGAAGCTGGTGGGCGGCGACAGCGGCCGCTACGAGCGGGAGGAACTCGTCGACTCGGTAATCCTGGCTCCGTCCGAGCGCGCCGTGGTCGACGTGCTGTTCCCCGAAACCGGTCGACAGACCCTCGAGCACCAGACGCCCGAGCGCACGTACGCGCTCGCGGAGATCATCGTCGAGGCGGATTCTGCCGAGCCGCTGCCGCAGCCGTTCGACACCCTCCGTCACAACCCCGAGTGGGCAGCCGAACGCGAGCGGCTCGCCTCGTACTTCGAGGCTGCGCCGGACAAGACGCTTGCGCTCGTGGCTGAGATGGAGATGGGCGTGCCGGAAGGGCCGGTCGTCTACGCATGTCCGATGCATCCGGACGTCATCAGCGAGACTCCCGATCACTGCCCCAAGTGCGGCATGAAGCTCCTGCCCACTGCGGCGCCGACCAGCTACGTGTGTCCGATGCACCCGGACGTGACGAGTGAGGCGCCTGACCGGTGCCCGAAGTGCGGGATGAAATTGCTTCCCGCAGATCTGGTGGCGCAGACATCCGGACACGGACACGCCGAGCATGACCACCATGACCACGAGAATGCGGAGCAGCAGCGAGCGCAAGACCACTCGCACGGCCACGACCACGCTGCCTCCGAGGGAATCGAGTGGGAAGACGACATGGTCGACGTGAACAGGATCACCACCCCGGCGAACACCCGGTGGAAGCTGATCGACCAGACCACCGGCGCTGAGAACGCCGCCATCGACTGGCGCTTCCGCGTCGGCGACCGGGTCAAGCTGAGGCTGGTCAATGAGATGGACTCAGACCACCCCATGCATCACCCGTTCCACATCCACGGCGCCGGGCGTTTCCTCGTCCTGGCCCGCGACGGGGTGGCAGAAGAGAACCTGGTGTGGAAGGACACCGTGCTCGTGCGGACCGGCCAGACGGTGGACATCCTCCTCGACGTCACCCACCCGGGCGTGTGGATGGCCCACTGCCACATCGCCGAGCATCACGAGAGTGGGATGATGTTCAGCTTCCGCGTCGACCTGTAGGGCTAGCGAGGAAGCGTGGTGAAACGGCCGTGACGTTGTCCGCACGGGCGGGTCATGACGCGGGGCCGCGAGCCGTGGTGCGCTGAGTTAGCCGGACAGCGATCACCCCGATCGCGATCCCGGCCACAACCCCGAGGATGAGGTAGAGGCCGCCCAGCAGCTGGTCGAACGCGACCGGCACGGTGATCCCGGCGATGAGGCCGACCGTATTCCTCGTCCGGTTCTTCATGGGACCGTCCTCGCTGCATTTCGGGGGGCACCAGTGTACCCCTACGGGCAACGCTGCAAGCCGTCGCCCTGGGCCAATGTGGTGGCCCAGAGGACGGATCCACGGCATGGGTCGTGTGTCCGCGGGCCGATCGCCGACCGAGGGAGTGGCTTCGCTAGGCGAGCTGCGGGGCAGGGACTCGAACCCCGACTACCTGATCCAGAGTCAGGCGTCCTACCATTAGACGACCCCGCAAAGGCGTCCGGAGGATACCAAAGGGGTATTCGGCGCCCGTCGGTGCCGGCTTGAGCCGAACCGGGGGGTGCCCGCCGCAGATCAGAGCCGGAACGAGGGCAGGAGCCGCTTCTCGGACTCGCCCTCGATCGTCGCCTCGATGTTGAGATAGCCCTCCAGGCCGGAGCCGCGCAGCTTCGACCGGAGCAGGTTGTCGACCTGGTAGAGGCCGGCCGAGTTGTTCATCTCGATCTCGATCAGCACCTTGCCCTGGCCGCCGCGGATGTGCACACCCTCGATCGCCGCCGCCGACAGGGCGTGGATCGAGACGCGGCCGGACTCGAACGGGATGCGCGAGCGGCCCTTGGCCATGTCGAGGGCGTCGGCCACGCGTACGACGCCGGCCTCGATCGAGAGCGGCTGGCCGTCGGAGCGGTGGGAGATGATCGCCTGCAGCACCTCGGCCTGCACGATCGTCGCCTCCGGCTCCTCGTACAGGCCCTCCAGCATCCTCGGCAGCCGGTCGGCGGCGAGGAAGAGGCTCATCTCCTCGTGGCCGTGGCGATGGATCGCCATCCCCAGGCAGTGGGTCAGGCAGCCGAGCACGACGACGACCTCGGCGTCCTCCTGGCGCATGCCGTAGTCGGTCACCATCCCCGGCTCGACGCCGGCCCGGCGCAGCTCGCGGAGCAGCTTCAGGCCGATGTTGGTGACGATCTGGATGTGCACCCAGGAGTGGTCGTTGATCTGCAGGCGGGTGACGGCGTTCACGTTGGCGGCGTGCCACAGCGCCTTCAGGGACGTGTCGTGATTGGCCCGGTCGACGATGTCGCGCAGGGTGCGATTGCCGCGCGCGGGCAGCGTGATGCGCATGTCGCGGACGGCCTCTTCGGGCGTCATGCGGGCGCCGCGCTCGGCCCGGACGCTGATCGGTCGACCCGCCTCCGGCTCGGCGCCGGCGGGGACCTCTTCCGGTTCCGGTGTGGTGTCGTCCTCGGCGCTCACGCCGATAAACCTAGACGATCGCCCGCGAGGGCCAGATGATCGATTCCACGCCCCTGTGATGTCCTGGGCGGCTGCGATCACGCAGACACCCATGCGCGATGCGCCGGTTCAAGCGGTCAAGGGCCGGTGCCCTTGACCGCGGCCTGAGGCGTCTGCGATGACGCAGACGCCGAGGCGCAGCCCCACCCGCGAACCGAACCCCCGCCGACAACATGACGTCCAGGCGCACAGGGGCGTGGAAACAATCATCTAGCGGTGCAGCGGCATGACGCGCCAGCCGAACGCGAACGCGTCGTGGTACCAGCCCGCGCCGGGTCCCATGTAGTCGATCGTGACGCCGTCGCCCGTTCCGTGGCTGTTGATCGTCCAGCCGTTTCCGAGGTAGATGCCGGTGTGGTAGACCGTCTGCCACGCGGTGTGGACGCCGTTCGGGGCGGAGCTCCAGAACAGGATGTCGCCGGGGTGCAGGCCGGCCCGCGGCACCCGCTTCGCGACCTTGAGCGCCTGGGCCATCTGGTAGGTCGTGCGCAGGTTGCCGATCGCCTTGGCGCCGCTCCACGTCGTGCCGGGCACCTTGTAGGTGTGCAGCTTCATGACCCACCAGACGAAGCCGGAGCAGTCGAACCCGCCCGCCACGGGCGAGCCGAGCGGCGACTGGGGCTTGGGCGATGTGCCGCCCCAGACGTACGGCGCGCCGGCGTAGCGGAGCGCGAAGCCGAGCACCGCCCGCCGCAGCGGCATCCACTTGGGCATGGCGGTGACGACGGCGGTCTTCGACTGGGCGAAGGACACTGCCCACGACGACAGATGCCCGAGCTGGTAGGCCTCGGCGGCCAGGTCGGCGCGCAGGAGGGCGTCGTTCGGCCACAGCTCCCACTGGTCGGAGCCGTTCGGCGCGTTCACGCGGGCGCCGATCGCGCGCACCATCTGCTCGACGCCGAAGCCGACGGGCAGCGTCGGATGCCAGCCGGTGGACGTGTGCAGCTTGCTGAGCGCCTTCGCGGTCGGGAGCAGCCCGAGGATCCGGACGACGCCGCGGTCGAACTGGCGCTGCGTGATCACCTCCGAGGGGCCGGCGCCGGCGCCGATCCAGCCGGCGGCGACCGCCTGCGCGTAGGGGTCGGCGGCGACGGGCGTGTGGCCGGCACTCACCTTCTCGTTGAACTCGGCGAGCACGCGGGCGGCGGTGGCGCGGCTCACGGTGTGGCCGACGCCGAAGCTCGTGGAGGTACGCGGCTTCATCCAGCCGCTGGAGACGACCCAGTTGACGCTGCCCCTTGCCCAGAAGCTTGCCGGCACGTCGTTGAACTGCTGGTTCGTGGCCGCGCCGGCAACCCCCGGGAGCGCAAGGGTCGCGGCGATCACGGCCGCGCCGACAGCTGGAAGGACCCCCCTCATCAGGAGCGATTATCGACCGTTCTGCGCCCGCCTTTAGGCCACGGCCTCCACCCAGTCGTCGTAGAGGGCGAAGTAGCGGCCGCGGCGCTCGATCAGCTGGCGATGCGTGCCCGCCTCGATGACGCGCCCGTGCTCGAGCACGACGATCACGTCGGCGCGGCGGATCGTGCTCAGCCGGTGGGCGACGACGAACGCCGTCCGGCCGCGCAGGAGCGTCTCGAGCGCCTCCTCGATGCGGGCCTCCGTGGGGATGTCGACGCTCGACGTGGCCTCGTCCAGGATCAGGATGCGGGGATCGGCGAGCAGCGCCCGCGCGAAGGCGACCAGCTGGCGCTGGCCGATCGAGAGCCGGGCGCCGCGCTCCTGGATCTCCGTGTCGTAGCCGTCCGGAAGGGCCCGGATGAACGCGTCCGCGCCGACCGCCTCGGCCGCCGCGATGACCTCCTCGTCCGACGCCTCCGGCCGTCCGAAGGCGATGTTCGCGCGCACGCTGCCGGAGAAGAGGAAGCTCTCCTGGGGGACGATCCCGAGCTGCGAGCGCAGCGAGGGGGCGGTGACGTCGCGGACGTCCGTCCCGTCGATCAGGACGCGGCCCGACGTCGGGTCGTAGAAGCGTGCGAGCAGCTTGACGACGGTCGACTTGCCGGCGCCGGTGTGGCCGACGAGCGCCACCGTCTGGCCCGGCTCGGCCGAGAACGAGACGCCGTGCAGCACCTCCGCGGAGCTTTCCGAGTACGCGAAGTGCACGTCATCGAACTCGACCCTCCCGGCGATCTGCGGCAGGGGCTCGGCACCGGGGGCGTCGGCCATGGCGGGCTCCGTGTCGAGCACCTCGACGATCTTGTCGAGCGCCGCCATCGCCGCGAGCATCGTCTGGTAGAACTGCGACAGCTGCTGCACCGGGTCGAAGAAGTTCGAGAGCAGCCCGATGAAGGCGAACAGGGCGCCGGCGCTGAGCTGCCCGTCGAACACGAGCAGGCCGCCGTACCCGAGCACGACCGCCGTCGCGACCGCCGAGAGCAGCGAGACGAACGGGAAGTAGATCGACGCGGCGTTGACGGTCTGCACGTTCGCGGCCCGGTACCGGTCGTTCACGCCCAGGAAATGGTGGTAGTTGGCGTCCTCGCGCCGGAACGCCTGCACGACCCGCACCCCCGAGATGTCCTCCTGCAGGCTGGCGGTGACGTCGCCCATGCGCTCGCGCGTGCGCCGGTACGCCCGGCCGGAGTAGCGGCGGAAGATGGCCGTGCCGATCGCCATCGCCGGGAAGACGGTCAGGGTCGCGAGAGCGAGCCGCCAGTCGAGCACGAGCAGCACCACCGCGGAGCCGATCAGCGTGAGCGTGTTCTGGATCAGCGTCGTCGGGCCGTCCGTGACCATGCTGTTCATGGCCTCGATGTCGTTCGTGAGCCGCGAGATGACGACGCCGGCGGGCGTCCGCTCGAAGAAGCCGAGGTCGAGCCGCTGCACGTGTGCGAACACGGCCACGCGGATGTCGGCCAGCACGCGCTCGCCCACCCAGCTCGTCAGGTAGCTCTGGGCCGCCGTCGCGACCCAGCCGAGCATGACGACGGCCAGGAACACCGCCACCCAGAGGACGACCCGGCTGTAGTCGCCCGTGCGGATACCGGAGTCGATCACCTGCTTGGCGACCACGGGCCCGGCCACGGCCGCGCCGGTGGCGAGGGCAAGCGTGAACGCGGCGACGATCGCCCGGCGCGTGTACGGGCGCGCGAACCGGGCCAGGGTGCGTCCGCGCCGGAAGCGCCGTGCCCTGCCGGAAGGGCTGGTCACGGCAGCCTCCGCGGCATCGCGCCCGCCGCCCGCCGCTCGGCCACGGGCGCGTCGCCGTCCATGTCGACGAACGTGCGGTCGACGAGGCCGTGGCTGTGGATCTGGCGGTATACGTCGCTCTCCTCGATCAGGTCGGCGTGCGTCCCCTGCGCGACGATCCGGCCGGCCTCGAGGACGACGACCCGCTCCGCGAGCGAGATCGTGCTCAGGCGGTGGGCGATGATCAGGGTCGTCCGCCCCTTCATCACCTCGCGCAGGGCGAGCTTGATCCTGGCCTCCGTGGTCGCGTCGACCGAGGCGGTGGCGTCGTCGAGGATCAGGATGCGCGGGTTCATCAGCAGCGCCCGCGCGATCGCGATCCGCTGCCGCTGGCCGCCGGAGAGGGTCAGGCCGCGCTCGCCGACCCGCGTCTCGTAGCCGTCGGGCAGGTCGCAGATGAACTCGTGCGCCTGGGCCTGGCGGGCGGCGCGCACGATCTCCTCCGGCG
>JBKPMQ010000260.1:0-11578 GCA_046732235.1 Actinomycetota bacterium | reverse complement strand
CAACGGTCTGTCAGTCGGCTCCACCCGGCGGGGCTGCGGCTTTGAACCGTCGCATCGCGGTGTCCTCCCAAGCTCTAGTGCAAAGCACGTGTCGCTCGCTGCGTCCTTGCGCTGCTCGATTCACAGCCACCCAGGACATCGCGAGGACTGGGAGTCGATCATCTAATGGCGCACCACGAGATCCCCTTCCCGACCGACGAGGCCACCGTCCGCGCGCTGCGCGCCGGCGACACGGTCACGATCCAGGGCGAGATCGTCGGCATCCGCGACGCGACCCAGATCCGGATCTTCGACCAGGGCCAGGAGCCGCCGTTCTCGCTCGCGGGTGCGGCGCTCCTGCACACCGCCCCGAACGTGCGCAAGCTGGCCGACGGCTCCTACGAGCCGATGTGCATCGGCACCACCACCTCCGCCCGCATGAGCCGCTTCACCGAGGGCCTGATCCGCGATCACGGCGCCCGCGCGATCATGGGCAAGGGCGGCCTGCTGCCGGAGGCGCTCGAACCGCTCAGGGAGCACGGCGGCGTCTACCTGGCCATCGTCGGCGGCGCCGCGGCCCTGGAGACGACGCAGATCGAGGCGATCGAGCAGGTCGAGTGGGAGGACCTGATGCCGGAGTGCCTGTGGCGCTTCCGCGTGCGCGACTTCGGGCCGCTCATCGTCGGCATGGACAGCCACGGCGAGAGCCTCTACGAGAACGTCCAGGTCGAGGCGCGCAGGCGGCTCGACGAGTCCATCTACTCGAGGTTATAGACCATGGTCGAGGAGTTCCTGGGGCTGCCGATGCGCCCTCCCAAGCCGCGCGAGCGGGGCTGGACGCACGTCATCGACAAGGGCATGAGCCTGCACGAGGTGCAGGGGCTGATCGACACCGCCGGCGACTACGTCGACATCGTCAAGATGGGCTGGGGCACGTCGTACGTGACGCGCAACCTGGCCGAAAAGATCCGCACCTACGAGTCGGCCGCGATCCCGGTCATGTGCGGCGGGACGCTGCTCGAGGCCGCCATCGCGCGCGGCCGCGTCGACGAGTTCAAGCGCTGGACGCAGGGCTTCGGATTCACCCACGTCGAGGTCTCGGACGGCACGATCCAGATCGAGCGCGACTCCAAGCTCGAGCTGATCTCGTCCCTCGCCGAGGAGTTCGTCGTCCTCTCCGAGGTGGGCTCGAAGGACTCCGAGTGCGTCTTCGCCCCGTACCAGTGGGTGGCATGGATCAAGGAGGAGCTCGAGGCCGGGGCGGCCAAGGTCATCACCGAGGCCCGCGAGGGCGGTACCGCCGGCATCTTCCGCGGCACCGGCGAGGTCCGCTCGGGGCTGATCGACGAGATCGTCCACGAGGTGCCGCTCGACAACCTGCTGTTCGAGGCGCCGCAGAAGGACCAGCAGGCCTGGTTCATCCGCCACCTCGGCCCCGAGGTGAACCTCGGCAACATCCCGCCCGAGGAGGTCATCCCGCTCGAGACGCTGCGGCTCGGCCTCCGCTCCGACACCATGGCCGACCTCCTCCTGCGAGACCTGCCCGTCCCGCGAGCATGAGCGCCGTCCTGCCCATCTCCGTCGACGAGGCGGCCGGCCTCGCCGTCGAGTTCGAGTCGCGCCCGGCGGAGGACCTGCTGCGGTGGACGGCCGAGCGCTTCGGCGACCGGGCCGTGCTCACCTGCTCGTGGCAGAAGCAGAGCTCGGTGCTCATCCACATGCTCTCCGAGGTGGCCCCGGGGCTGCGTGTGGTCGAGTTCGACACGGGGCTGCTCTTCCCCGAGACGTACGACACGCGGCAGCGGCTGATCGCCCGCTACCCGATCAAATTCGAGCGCATCGAGCCGGAGCTCACCGTCGAGCAGCAGGCGGACGCCCACGGCGATCGGCTCTGGGAGCGGGATCCCGACGCCTGCTGCGGCATGCGCAAGGTCGCGCCGCTCGAGCAGGCATTGCGCGGTATGGATGCCTGGATTACGGGAATTCGCAGAGAACAGTCGACAACTCGCCAAAATGCCCGCAAGATCGAGGTGGACGACCGTCGCGGCGTCGTCAAGGTGCAGCCGCTTGCGGATTGGACAAGTCGCGACGTGTGGCGCTATATCTGGAGGCACGGCATTCCCTACAACACCCTGCATGACCACGGGTATCCGTCCATCGGGTGTGTGCCGTGTACGACGTCGGTGAACGGCACTCACGCCGACGAGCGGGCAGGACGCTGGCGGGGCACGGGCAAGATCGAGTGCGGCCTGCACGGCCGCTGAGGCCACGATTGGTACAAGACGAGTTACGACTCCTCGAGAAAGGAATGAGCAGCGTGCACGAAAACACTCAAGGGTTCACTCTCTGGTTCACCGGGTTGTCCGGTTCCGGCAAGACGACCATCGCCCGGATCATCGGGCCTGAGATCGAGCGGCGCGGCGTCCTGGTCGACCACCTTGACGGTGACGTCGTGCGCACCCACCTCAGCAAGGGCCTCGGGTTCTCTCGCGAGGACCGCGACGCGAACATCCTGCGGATCGGCTTCGTCTCGAAGCTCCTGACCCGCCACGGCGCCGGCGTCATCGTCGCCGCCATCTCCCCCTACGCCGAGACCCGCGGCATGGTCCGCGACATGATCGGCGGGGTGGGCAACTTCGTCGAGGTGTACGTCGCGACCTCGCTCGAGGAGTGCGCCCGCCGCGACGTCAAGGGCCTCTACGCCAAGGCGTTCTCCGGCGAGATCAAGGAGTTCACCGGCGTGAGCGACCCGTACGAGGCGCCGGAGAAGGCCGAGATCGTCGTCGAGACCGAGGGCCGCACGCCCGAGGAGTCCGCGGCGTTCGTCATCTCCGAGCTCGAGCGGCTCAACATCATCCCCCCGGTGCTCGAGGAGGCGGTTGCCTGATGTCGTCGCCGACCGCAGCCAAGAGCGGCGCCGGGCTGATCGCGCCCCACGGCGGCGACCTGATCAACCGGATGGTGTCGGGGGACGAGGCGGCCGCACTGCGCGAGGAGGCCCAGAACCTTCCGCGGGTGCACATGAGCGAGAAGCAGACGGCCGACCTGGACATGATCGCGTCGGGGGCGCTCTCTCCGCTGACGGGATTCATGGTGCAGGCCGATTACGACCGCGTCGTCTCGGACATGCACCTCGAGAACGGCCTGCCGTGGGCGCTGCCCGTGACGCTGTCCGTGCCCGAGAAGCCGGCCTCCGACCGGCTCGCGCTCGAGAGCCACGGCGGCGAGCTCCTGGCCGTCATCGACGTCGCCGACGTGTTCGAGGCCGACCGCAGCGAGGAGGCCGCCAAGGTCTTCCGCACCACCGAGGACGCCCACCCGGGCGTGGCCCAGGTGTACGCGGAGGGCAGCATCCTCGTCGGCGGGCAGGTGACCGTGTTCGCCCGCCCGGAGCCCGACTTCCCCGACCTGCACGTCGACCCCGCCGAGACGCGGGCGGCGTTCGCGGAGCGGGGTTGGAGCCGCGTCGTCGGCTTCCAGACGAGAAACCCGGTGCACCGGGCGCACGAGTACATCCAGAAGTGCGCGCTCGAGACGGTCGACGGGCTGCTCCTGCACCCGCTGGTCGGCAAGACGAAGGGCGACGACGTGCCCGCCGAGGTGCGCGTGCGCTGCTACCGGGTGCTGCTCGAGAAGTACTACCCCGCCGACCGCACGCTCCTGTCCGCGTTCCCCGCGGCCATGCGCTACGCGGGGCCGCGTGAGGCGGTCTGGCACGCGATCTGCCGCAAGAACTACGGCTGCTCGCACTTCATCGTCGGCCGCGATCACGCCGGCGTGGGCAGCTACTACGGCACGTACGACGCGCACCGCATCTTCGACAGCTTCGAGCGGGACGAGCTCGGGATCCAGCCGATGTTCTTCGACCACACGTTCTTCTGCAAGACGTGCGGCAACATGGGCTCGGCCAAGACCTGCCCGCATCCTGCCGAGGATCACGTCCACCTGTCGGGCACGAAGGTGCGCGAGATGCTCGGCCAGGGCATCGAGCCGCCGGCGGAGTTCAGCCGCCCCGAGGTGGCGCGGGTGCTGATCGACGCCTACCGCTCCAAGTAGGAGAGGAGGCCCCGCCCCCGCACCCGCGGGGGCGGGGCCCTTGTATTCCCCACAAGCTCGCTTAGACTGGTCGGGTAGGTGCTGAATCTTGAGAGGGGATCTTGACCGGGCTTGAGCTCATCGCGGCCGGGCTCCTGGTCGGTGTGCTCGTCGGCGCGACCGGCATGGGCGCCGGCTCGCTGATGGCACCCGTGCTCATCAGCATGTTCAACGTGTCCGCCGTGGCGGCGGTCGGCACCGATCTCCTGTACTCCGCCGTCACGAAGCTCGTCGGCGGAGCACGGCACCTGACGCTGCGCACGGTGAACGTCGAGATCGCCCTCTGGATGGCGGCCGGCAGCGTGCCGGCGTCGGTGCTCGGCGTCGTCGCGCTGAACCGCCTGGCGGCCTCCGAGGGCGCGGCGATCCAGAGCGACATGAAGATCGTGATCGGGGTCGCCCTGATGCTGGTGGCGGTCACCGTGGCGGTGCGCACGTTCGTGACCATCCGCGGCATGTGGGACGCCTCGAAGGTCCCCACCGATGCCGAGGTGGGCCACATGCACCGCTACCTGGCGCTCGTCATCGGCATCGTGTTCGGGTTCATCTTCGGCCTGACGTCCGTCGGCGCCGGCGCCTTCTTCGGGATGGCGCTCGTCACGATGTTCCCGCTCTCGGCCCGCCGCGTGGTCGGCACCGACCTCTTCCACGGCGCGCTCGTGACCTGCGCCGCGGCGGCGGCCTCGTACTTCCTGCTGCCGTCGATGCGGTTCTCGAGCATCGCCTACCTCATGGTCGGCTCGATCCCGGGCATCCTGATCGGCTCCCAGATCACGGTCGCGCTGCCCGAGAAGGCGCTGCGCGGGTCGCTCGCAAGCGTGCTCGCGCTCTCCAGCCTCAAGATGCTGGGCGCGTTCTAGGCGCTCGAGACCACCCGTTGGAGGGATTTCGCAGGTTCCGCCGTTGCATTCTCCAGTAGGTCGGTTATATTGGTCGGGATTGTGGTAATGACCGAGAGGGGATGTGAGGGATGGACGCTGGACTAATGCTCGCCGGGCTCACCGTGGGCCTCCTCGTAGGGCTCACGGGCATGGGCGCCGGCTCGCTCATGACCCCGATCCTGATCACATTCTTCGGGATCCCGGCAGGCACGGCGGTGGGCACCGACCTCGTGTATGCCGCTGTGACGAAGATGTTCGGCGCGGCCCGCCACCACCAGCTGAAGAACGTGAATCGCGAGCTGGCGCTGTGGATGGCGACCGGCAGCGTCCCCGCGGCGTTCGTGGGCACCTACTCGCTGTACCACGTGTTCGACGCGAACATCGACGCGTGGCTGCCCGACGTGATCGGCTATACCCTCGTCGCCGTCGGCATCGCGGTCGCGATCCGCACGTTCGTGACGATCCGCGGCCTCTGGGACACCTCGAAGCTGCCGCAGGACGGCGACCTGCTGCGACACCACAAGATCCTGGCCGTCGCGATCGGCGCCGTCTTCGGCTTCATCCTCGGCCTGACCTCGGTCGGCTCCGGCGTCTTCTTCGGCATGGCGCTGGTAACGCTGTTTCCGCTGACCGCGCGCAAGGTCGTGGGCACCGATCTCCTGCACGCGATGATGGTCACGCTGGCCGCGGCCGCCGGCACGATCCTCTGGGGCACGCCCGACTACGGCAACGTCGGCACGATCCTGATCGGCTCGATCCCGGGCATCCTGATCGGCTCCCACTTCACGGCCCGGCTGCCCGAGCGGGCGCTGCGCGGCAGCATCGCGAGCGTCCTCGCCCTCTCCGGCCTGAAGCTGCTGGGCGCCTTCTAGACACCGGATGGGGCCAGGCCCCGCGTGCGGGGCCTGGCCCCACGAGCCGCGAGCTCCCGCCAATCGCGCCGCCGTACAATCCGCCGTCGTGCCCAACCGCCGCACCGGCATCGCCGTCATCGCCGTCATGCTCGCCGCCTCCGGGCTGGCGTTCCTGCGCGCCGAGCAGCTGAAGCTCGAGCGCTCCCCGGTCGGCGGGACGCACGTGCGGAAGTACTTCTCGACGACCTGCGCGCCCGTGCTCCCGCACACGCGCTGCGCCTCGCACTCGGCGCTCATGACCTTCCGCCTGCGGGAGCCCGGCCGGGTCGCGCTTGCGATGGTGGACACGTCCGGCGCGACGGTGGAGCGGCTGACGCCGGCGGCGGGCCGGCGCATGCCCAAGGGCCGGGTGACGCTGCGCTGGGACGGCCGCACCGACGCCGGGGCGCAGGCGCCGGAGGGCACCTACCACCTGCGCGTGCACCTGATCTCGCTGGACCGGACGATCACGATCCCGGACCCGATCCAGCTCGACCTGACCCCCCCGACCGTCACGCTCCTGAGCACGCCGGGCTCACCGACGATCAGGTACCGCACGAGCGAGCCCGGGATCCTGCTCGTGCGGGCGGAGGGCACCGGCCCGGACGCCGGCCACGGGGCGCTCTTCCGCGGCCACGACGGACGCGTCCACTTCCGCCGCACGAGGCTCGCGGGCGCCGAGGTCACGGTGACGCTCGTCGCCGTCGACCGGGCGGGGAACCGGTCGGCCCCCGTCTCGGCGGGGAGCCTCCGCCTGCCGGCGTGACAGAATCCGCGGCCATGATCGCCGCCGGCCGAAACGTGCTCGTGCTCGCGCCGCACACGGACGACGGCGAGTTCGGGTGCGGCGGGACGATCGCGCGCCTGCTCGACGCCGGCGCCGATGTGCGGTACGTGGCCTTCTCGTCGGCGTCCCGGTCGCTGCCGCCCGGATTCCCGTCCGACACGCTGATCCACGAGGTACGGGCGGCGACGACGACGCTCGGCATCCCCGAGTCGCACCTGACCGTCCACGACTTCGAGGTGCGCACCTTCCCGAGCTTCCGGCAGGACATCCTCGAGATCCTGGTCGCGCTCAACGCCGACCTGCGGCCCGACCTCGTGCTGACGCCGTCGCTGGGCGACATCCACCAGGACCACGAGACCGTCGCGCGGGAGAGCATGCGCGCGTTCAAGCGCACGACGCTGCTCGGGTACGAGATCCCGTGGAACTGCTTCAACTTCCGCCAGCAGGCCTACGTCGAGCTCGAGCCGGCCCAGCTCGAACGCAAGGTGGCCGCGCTCATGTGCTACCGCAGCCAGGCCCACCGCAATTACGCGAACGAGGAGTACGTGCGCAACGTCGCCCGCACGCGGGGCATCGAGGGCGGCCGCGAGCTGGCCGAGGTCTTCGAGGTCTACCGGTTGTTCATGTAGACCGCCGCCGCGGTCCGTCCCACCACGGGACCGGCGCCGCAACATGACCATCGACGACGCGCACGCCCTCCGCGCGCAGGCGCTCGGCGTGCTCGGCCTCGTGCCCGGGGACGAGGCGGCCGACCGAGCTCACCACCCGGTGCCAGGGGAGCGCGCCGTCGCAGTTCGCCATCACCCGCCCCACCGCCCGGGGCGCCTCCGGCTTGCCGACCCACTCCGCCACCCGGCCGTAGCTCGCCACCCGCCCCGCCGGGATCCGCCGCACCATCCGCTCGACCCGGCGCTCGAACGGGGTCACCGCGCCGACGATGCGGAAGCCGACCGGGAGCCCCTCGCCGTCCAATCCGCCGCTCATCCAGACGATCGTATCGAGACCGTTCCGCGCCGGGTGTGAACGACCCCCATCTAGACTGGCGGTTCCGTGCGCCTCCTCCTGATCGCGTTCTACTTCCCCCCGGCGGGCGGTGGCGGCGTCCAGCGAACGCTCAAGTTCTGCCGCGACCTCCCCGACCTCGGCGTCGACGTCGACGTGCTCGCGCCGAGCGACCCGAAGTGGTTCGCGCTCGACGAGCCGCTGCTCGATGCGATCCCGGCACGGACGACGGTGCACCGGGCCCGCTTCCTCGGCCCGCGCTCGTCGTTCCGGGGCGAGGCGCTGCGGGGGGCGCGCGGCCTCCAGCGGGCGGCGGTGCACGCGCGCTACGCCTACGAGCGCGCGCTCGTGCCCGACAAGGCCGTACCCTGGGCGGCGACGGCCGTCCCGGCAGCCGTCCGCATCGTGCGCCGGCGCCGGATCGACGCGATCATGACGACCTCGCCGCCGACCTCGGTGCACCTGATCGGCGCCACGGTGGCGGCCGCAACGTCGAAGCCGTGGGTGGCCGACCTGCGCGACTCCTGGCTGGCCCATCCCCACCGCCACTACGAGCGTCGGGGCGTGCGGGCAAAGCGGGCCGTCGAGCGGCGGATGGCGCGGACGGTGGCCCGGCGGGCGACCGCGCTCGTGGCCGTGACCGACGCGATCGCCGCCGAGCTGGCGGACCTCGATCCCGGCGCGGCCGCGAAGACGCACGTCATCGGCCACGGCGTCGACCTGTCCGACTTCGCCGGGCTCGACCACGCCCCGCCGGGGCGGTTCACGATCGTCCACACCGGCGCGTTCTTCGGCCAGCGCACCCCGCGCCCGTTCCTGACGGCGGTGCGCGACCTGTTCGAGCGCCGCCCCGACCTGCGCGGGCAGGTGCTCGTGCGCTTCGTCGGCGACCTGCGCGAGTCCGACCGGGCCTGGGCGCACGACCTGGGCATCGACGGCGCCTGGGAGGAGACGGGGTTCCTGCCCTATCGCGACGCGATCGCGGCCCAGCGCGGGGCCGACGCGCTCCTGCTCCTGATCCCGCATGCGGGCGGCCGCGGCGACACGGTGATCTCGGGCAAGATCTACGAGTACCTCGCCGCCCGGAGGCCGATCCTGGCCGCGGTGCCGCCGAACGGCGTCGCGGCCGCGCTGGTCGCGTCGGCGGGCGCCGGCGACGTGGCCGATCCGGACGACCCCGACGCGCAGTCCCGGGCGCTCGAGGCTCTCGTCGACCGGCGCCGCAACGGCGGCCTGCCCGACGTCGAGCTGCCGGCGGCGCTGGCGGAGTCGATGTCGCGGCGGGAGCGGGCCCGGGAGCTCGCCGAGGTGCTGAAGGCGGCCGGATGAGGCTCACGAAGCTCGACTGGCTGCTGCTCTTGACGCTCTCCGTGCTGACGTTCGAGAAGATTCGCTGGGAGACGTCCGAGCTGACGCTCACCTGGACGAACCTCCTCGCCACCGCCTTCGTCGTCGCGTTCGTCGTCGACCGCGTCCGCCGCCGCGACGGGCTCCTGCACCCGGCGGCGATCACCCTCGCCGGCTTCATGCTCGCGTTCGCCGCCGTCTACCTGGCGGGGTACTTCGACCTCCAGAATACGGACGCCCTGGCCTACTGGCTGAAGGGCCTGGGCGCATGGGGGATCCACTTCCTGTATCTGATCCTCGGCGTCGCCCACCTGGTGCGGCGGGGGCGGTCGCTGTACGTGAAGGCCGCCTACGCGTTCACCGCCGGGCTGGTGGTGAACAGCGTCTACGGGATCATCCAGCTGGGCCTGGCGGTCGCGGCGGGGATCAACCTCGACCAGCTGGTGGTCGGGCCGCTGACGGCGGGCCAGGGCGGGGTCGGCGGCATCAACGTGTTCGGGACGGTCGCCGGCTCGCAGAACGTCTACCGCATCAACGCGCTCACCGGCGACCCGAACCACCTCGGCGTGATGCTGTGCGTCCCCCTCATGGTGCTCCTGCCCTACTACCTGGGAGACCGGAAGGCCCGCCGCACCACCGGGCTCCTGCTGCTCTTCCTGTTCGTCGTGCAGGTGCTCACGCTGTCGCGCTCGGCCGCGCTGGGCGACGTCGCCGGCCTGCTCGTGCTGCTGCCGTCCCTTCGCGGCCACCTTCCCCGCGCGCGGACGATCGGGATCGGGCTCGGCGGCGCCCTCGTCGTGTTCGCCGCCGTCTACGCATCGTCGCACTTCATCCGCGCCGTGATCGCCGCCCGCACCCAGCTCAACGGCGGCAGCACGCAGACCCACCTGCAGTTCTACCAGCTCGTCCCGCCGGCGCTCGACCCGCACCCGCTGTTCGGGATGGGCTTCAACACCTTCGCCGTCTTCTACGAGTTCGTGACCGGGAGGACGGACTTCGGCCCTCACAGCGCCTGGATCGCGATCCTCGTCGAGACAGGGCTCGTGGGGATGGCCCTCTACCTGGCCTACTTCGCCTACCTGCTCGCGAGCGCAGCCGCGATCCGCCATGCGCGCGATCCCGACATCTCGCGGCTCGGCCATGGGCTCCTGGCCGCGCTCGTCGCGACGGCGGCCGCCAACCTGTTCTACCTGACGATGACGTTCGACTACTTCTTCGCCCTCGCGCTGCTCGCGGTCGCCGGCGCGGCCATGTTCGGGCCGGCGCGGGCGCCCGCCCGCGCCCCCACGGCCGCGATCTCGGCGGGGAAGGCGCGATGATCCTCGCCCTCGAGATCCTGTTCTGGGGCAGCCTGGCGGCGCTCGTCTGGACGCATCTGGCCTACCCGCTCGCCATCGCCGCCTGGGCCCGCGCCCGGCCGCGGCCGGTGGCGGCCGCCGACATCCTCCCGCACGTCAGCCTGATCGTCCCGGCCTACAACGAGGAGGACGTGATCGTCGCCAAGCTCGAGAACGCGCTTGCGCTCGACTACCCGCGCGATCGGCTCGAGATCGTCGTGACGTCGGACGACTCCACCGATGCGACCCACGACCTCGTGGCCGGGTTCGCCGACCGCGGCGTGCGCCTGATCCACTGCCCGCGGGGCGGCAAGGTGGCGGCGCAGGACCGGGCCGTCGCGGAGACGAGCGGCGAGATCGCGGCCTTCGGCGACGCGAACGTGCTGTGGGAGCCGGACGCGCTGCGCCGGCTGGTGCGGCCGTTCGCCGACCCGGCCGTCGGCATGGCGTGCGGCAACGTCCGCCTCGTCAACCCGGGCGGCGGGACGAACCAGGAGGGGCTCTACTGGCGTTACGAGATGTGGTTGCGCATGCGGGAGTCGCGAGCCCACTCGATGACGGGGTCGAACGGCGCGATCTACGCCGTACGGCGCGAGGCCTACCGCGACGTCGACCCGCGCTTCGGCCACGACCTGAGCTTCCCCTACCTGATGGTGCAGAACGGGTACCGGGCGGTGTACGAGCCGTCGGCGCGCGCGACGGAGCCGATGACCACCGACATCGAGGACGAGTTCCGGCGCAAGGTGCGGATGTTCGAGCACTGCTGGCTGATCCTGTTCCGCGGGCGCATGTTCGGCCTGCGCAGGCTCGGGCCCGTCTACTGGGTGGAGATCGTGTCCCACCGGCTGCTGCGCTACTGGAGCGGCCCGCTGCACCTGCTGCTGCTCGTGACCAGCGCCGCGCTCGCACCGCACGCGGCCGTCTACGCGGTCTTCCTCGCCGCCCAGCTCGTCGGGCTGGCGCTCGTGGGTCTGTCGATGGTCCTGCGCGGGCGCGTCCGCGTCCTGCGGATCCTCCACTACTACCTGCTCGTCACGCTCGCGACCGTGATCGCGCTCGTCGGCTACCTGCGCCGGGGCGTCCCCGCCACGTGGGACAAGGCCGCGGGCTCACGGCTCACGTAGCGAGCTCCCGGTACACGGCCTCTGTCTGCTCGGCCACCGCCGCCCAGCTGAGCGGGCCGGCGGCGGCCGCGGCGCTGCGCTCCCGCAGCGTTGTGCGCAGGCGCTCGTCGCCGAGCACGCGCGCCAGGGCGGC
>JBKPMQ010000259.1:0-19015 GCA_046732235.1 Actinomycetota bacterium | reverse complement strand
GTACGCGTTCAGGTACTTGCCGAAGAGGCCGGTCGCGTAGCCGTCGGCGTGCAGCCAGGTCGCGATCGTCGAGCGGTCGTCGCCGGTCGCCCGGAACACCGGCGCGCCGCCGTGCGGCGGGTGGTTGTCGTAGACGCGCGTGGTGTGGGAGTAGTTGCCGGTCAGGATCGTGGCCCGGCTGGGGCAGCAGAGCGGGTTCGTGACGAACGAGTTGGCGAAGGTGGCGCCGTGGTGGACGAGCAGGCGCTGGACGTTCGGCATCGACCACAGCGTGTCCCAGCGCTGGTCGTCGGTGAGGATCACGACGATGTTCGGGCGCGTGGTCGTCGCGACCACGACGCGGCGCGAGCCCGACGCGGCTCCGCCGCCGTCCGCGATCCTCGTCGTCGCAAGCACGGCCGCCGCGGCCACCAGCACGGCCACCGCGAGCGCAACCCGCTTGCCGCGCCAGCTGGGCTTCATCGTGTGCCGGAGGGTACTTCGCGCTTCCCCGTGTGGCGACGTTCGCTGCCCCGGGCATCAGACCCGCTCCGCGGCTCCCGAAGATCGACTCGAGCCGGGTCTACGAAGTCGCTGGATCAGCGCGGCCGGACGCCGCCCAGAGGTTGATGTCGCTCTCGGTGGCGTAGCGGTCGATCTCCGCCAGTTCGTCGTCCTCGAAGTCGAGGCGGGCGATGGTGCCGATGTTGTCCTCGAGCTGCGCGACGCTGCTGGCGCCGATCAGGGTGGACGTGACCCGGGAATCGCGCAACGTCCACGCGAGCGCCATCTGCGCGAGCGTCTGGCCGCGGCCGGCGGCGATCTCGTTCAGGGCCCGCACCTTCGCCATCGTCCGCTCGTTCAGCAGGTCAGGCGAGAGCGAGTCGTTCCGGCTGGCCCGCGAGCCCTCCGGGATGCCGTTCAGGTAGCGGTCTGTCAGCATCCCCTGGGCGAGCGGCGAGAAGGTGATGCAGCCCATGCCCTCGTCCTCGAGCGCGTCCAGCAGGTCCGGCTCGATCCAGCGGTTCAGCAACGAGTACGACGGCTGGTGGATGAGCGGCGGGATGCCCATGTCGCGGAGGATGGCGGCGGCGCGGCGGGTGTCCTCGGCCGAGTAGGAGGAGATGCCGGCGTAGAGCGCCTTGCCGGACGCGACCGCGCTCGCGAGCGCGCCCATGGTCTCCTCGAGGGGCGTGGCCGGGTCGAACCGGTGGGAGTAGAAGATGTCGACGTAGTCGAGCCCGAGCCGGCCGAGGCTCTGGTCGAGGCTCGCGAGCAGGTACTTGCGCGAGCCGTGGTCGCCGTACGGGCCCGGCCACATGTCGTACCCGGCCTTGGTCGAGATGACGAGCTCGTCCCGGAAGGGTCGTAAGTCTCGCGCCATCAGGCGGCCGAAGTTCTCCTCGGCGGCACCGTACGGCGGCCCGTAGTTGTTCGCGAGGTCGAAGTGGGTGACGCCGAGGTCGAAGGCGCGGCGGACGATGGCGGCGCTCGTGTCGAGCGGCCGGTCGTGCCCGAAGTTGTGCCAGAGGCCGAGCGACACGGCGGGCAGGTCGAGCCCGCTGCGCCCGCAACGGCGGTAGGTCATCTGCTCGTAGCGGTCGGGCGCCGGCTCGTAGCGGGTGACCATGGCCGCCAGGATACCGAGAAGCGGCTAGGTCGGCCGCCACCGGGGTCAGACCCCGAACGTCGGCCGTGACAGTTTCGTGGCGGTTTCGACTGACGCTAAAAACTGCCTAAGAATGCGGGTTTCCGGCCGTTTTGGCGTTGCACGGACCACCGGCGTGGCCCATAGTGACGGGAGTGTCCCGGGATGGACACGGGGTGAGCGGGCGTCGGGAGGACGTGGTGAGCACACGCGTGAAGCGCCGGATCGTGATCGCAGCGGTGGCGCTCGGCGTCGCCGGGCTGGGCGGAACGGCCCTCGCCACGTCCTCCTCGGGCGGCAGCTCGTTCCTTGACGACGTCGCGCACCGCCTCGGCGTCTCGCCGGCGAAGCTCCAGAGCGCGGTGAACGGCGCGTTCGCCGACCGGCTCGACCAGCTCGTGAAGGAGGGCAAGCTCACGCGCGCCCAGGCGGACGCGATCCTGAAGCACGCCGAGGAGCACGGCGGCGCGTTCCCGCTCGGCGGCTGGGCCCCGTTCGGCGGCGCGTTCCCGTTCGGGAAGCTCGAACACCGCTTCGGCGGGCCGGGCGAGTTCGGCTTCCGTCACCACGGCGGCCCGTTCTTCGGTCCCGGGCCGGTGGGCGGTCCGCTCGCGAGCGCGGCCCGGTACCTCGGCATCTCGACCGAGGAGCTCATCAGGGACCTGCGCTCGGGCAAGGACCTGGCCGCGGTGGCCAGGGCGAAGGGCAAGTCGGTGAGCGGGCTCGAGTCGGCCCTGATGCCCCGATGAAGGCGCGCCTCGACGCGGCGGTCAAGGCCGGTGGCCTGACGAAGGCCCAGGAGCAGCACATCCTCGGCATGCTCACCAAGGGCATCCACGGGTTCGTGACCCACGGCTTCCCCTTCGGCATGCGGATGCCTGACGCCTCCGCGCCGGCCGCGCCCGGCCTCTAACCTATTCGCTCACCGGCACGAGCACCGTCGCCTCACCGTCGACCACGAGCGTCTCGCCGACCCAGGCCCGGGTCGAGAGCGTCGCCCGCCGCCGTGCGGCGTCCCAGGCGGTGACCGCGACCTCGCAGCGCACGTCGTCGCCCGGCCGCACCGGCGCGGTGAAGCGCAGCCGCTGCCCGAGATAGATCGTGCCCGGCCCGGGGAGCTCGCCCGCGAGCAGCGCGGAAAAGAACGCCGCCGTCAGCATCCCGTGCGCGACCCGCCCGCCGAACGGGGTCGTCGCCGCGTAGGCATCGTCCAGGTGGACCGGGTTGCGGTCGCCCGACACGCCGGCGAACGCCTCGATCGCCGCGTCGTCGACGTGGAACGTCCGCTCCGCCCGGCGTCCGATGTCGGGATCGGCGGCCACGGTCAGCCGAGCTGCTCCGCGAGGAACGCGAGCGTCCGCGCCCAGGCGTCGCGGGCGGCGCGCACCCGGTAGGTCGGGCGCGTGTCGTTGAAGAACGCGTGCGGCGCCCCGGGGTAGACGCGGTGGTCGAACGGCTTCCCCGCCGCCGCCATCGCCTCTGCGAAGGCGGGCACGGCATCGGTGATCGCTCGGTCCTTGCCGCCGTAGATGCCGAGCATGGGGGAGGAGATGGTGCCGGCGCGCTCGGCCGGCGGCGTGGGGCCGTAATAGGCGACCGTCGCCCGCACGTCGCCGTCGTCGCAGGCGAGCAGGCCGGCGAGCCCGCCGCCGAGGCAGAACCCGACCGTCCCGATCTGCCCGTTGCAGTCGGGGTGGTCACGCAGGTGGGCGACGGCGCCGCGGAGGTCGCCCACGAAGCGGCCGGGATCGTCCATGCCGGCGTGCACCGCCCTCCGTGAATCCTCGATCCGCTCGCGCTCGGTGTCCGGCATCGCCGCGAGCGCCCGCTCGCGCGCCTCCGGGTCGCCCGGCGGCAGGCTGTCGGTGAACCGCTTGAACGCGTCGATGCGGTCGGGCGCAAGCTCGGGCGGGCGTGCGCCGCCATGGGCGTAGAGGTCGGGCACGAACGCCAGGTAGCCCGCCGACGCGATCCGGCCGGCCACGTCGCGGATGTGCGCGTCCGTTCCCCAGGCCTCGTGGATGACGATGACGGCGGGAAGCGCGCCCCGGGCGGCCGCCGGCCGCACCATCATCGCGGGGACGGGACCGCCGTTGCCGTTGCGCGTGTAGGCCGTGTGCGAGATGGAGTGCTCGACGACTACCCCCTTTGGCCGGTGCCGACGCCCGGCAGCATAGCAGCAAGAACTTGCATGCTACAAACAAGTTTGCTACGTTGAGAACGTGGCCGTCGCCGACGATCCCGCGCAGCGCGACGACCTCACCCGCATCGGTGAGGCCCTCGCCGGCGTCTTCCGGGCCGGGCATGCTGCCCGCCTGCACGAGCGTGTGGCCGAGCAGGCCGGCGTGGCCGTCGACCGCACGGGGTTCGTCCTGCTCGCGAAGGCGATGCGGGAGCCCGCCCGGATCTCGCAGCTCGCCGACCGGATCGGCCTGGACATCTCGACGACGAGCCGCAAGGTGGCGGAGCTCGAGACCGCGGGGCTCGTCGTCCGCACGCACGACCCGGGCGACCGCAGGGCCGCGGTCGTCTCGACGACCGATCGGGGGGACGACCTCGTCGCCCGCGTCCGCGAGGCGCGCAACCGCGCCTTCGCGCAGATGCTCTCCGGCTGGGGCGCGGCCGATCGTGCCCGCCTGGCCGATCTGCTCGAGCGGCTCGTCCGGGACATCGAACGGCAGGGAGGGCTGAGTGGCGGCTGAGCAGGGGGCCGGGCAGGTGCATCCGAGGACGTACACCCACCGGCAGATCATGGTCATCCTGGGCGGGCTCATGCTGGGCATGCTGCTCGCGGCGCTCGACCAGACGATCGTCGCGACGGCGCTTCCGACGATCGTCGGCGACCTCGGCGGCCTGAACCACCTCTCGTGGGTGGTCACGGCCTATCTGGTGGCGTCCACGGTGACGACACCGCTCTACGGCAAGATCAGCGACCTCTACGGCCGCAAGAAGGTGTTCCAGTTCGCGATCGTCGTGTTCCTGATCGGGTCGGCGCTCGCGGGGCTGTCGCAGGACATGACCGAGCTGATCGCCTTCCGCGGGATCCAGGGCATCGGCGCCGGCGGCCTGATGACGCTCGCGATGACGATCATCGGCGACATCGTCCCGCCTCGCGAGCGCGGCCGCTACCAGGGCTACATGGGGGCGGTGTTCGCCCTGTCGAGCGTGATCGGGCCGCTGCTCGGCGGCTTCTTCGTCGACCAGCTGTCGTGGCGGTGGGTCTTCTACGTGAACATCCCGGTCGGCGCGGTGGCGCTCGTCGTGACGAGCGCCGTGCTCGACCTGCCCCACCGGCGCGTCTCCCACAGCATCGACTACGTCGGCACCGCGCTCCTCGTCGGCGGGGTCGGCTCCGTGCTCCTGGCCGTCACCTGGGGCGGCACCGAGTACGCGTGGGGCTCGCCGACGATCATCACCCTCGCGATCGTCGGGGCCGTGCTCCTGTCGGCGTTCATCGCCGTCGAGCGGCGCGTGGCCGAGCCGGTGCTCCCGCTGTACCTGTTCCGCAACCGCGTGTTCACGGTCGCGACCGCGACGATGTTCATCGTCGGCCTGGCGATGTTCGGCGGGATCATCTACCTGCCGCTGTTCCTGCAGGTCGTCACCGGGCGCAGCGCGACCAACGCGGGCCTGCTGCTGCTTCCGCTGATCCTGGGGATCATGGTCACCACCATCACGTCCGGCCGGATCATCAGCCGCACCGGGCGCTACAAGGCTTTCCCGGTGGCCGGCATGCTGGTGATGGCGTTCGGGATGTACCTGCTCTCGACGATGGGCCCCACCACGACGACGCTCGACGCCTCGACCTATATGGCCGTGCTCGGCCTCGGGCTGGGAATGGTCATGCAGGTGCTCGTGCTCGCCGTCCAGAACGCGGTCGACCGGCGCGACCTCGGCACCGCGACCGGCGCCGCGACGTTCCTGCGCTCCATGGGCGGGTCGTTCGGGGTCGCCCTGTTCGGCGCGGTGCTCTCGAACCAGCTGGCGACGAACCTGGCGCAGCTGCTGCCGGGAGGCAGCCTGCCGCCGGGCGTCTCACCCGACACGCTCAAGGGCAGCCCGGCGGTCATCCTCAGCCTCCCCGACGCGGTGCGCGGGCCGGTGATCGAGGCGTTCGCGCGCTCGATCGACACGGTGTTCCTCGCCGGCGTCCCGATCGCCATCATCGGCTTCGCCATCTCGCTGCTCCTGCGCGAGGAGCCGCTGCGCTCGACCGACGTCGGCCCGGAGGCGGTCATGGAGGTCGCCCCTGCGGACGCCCAGCCGGAGCCGCGGGTCAGCAGCCCGAGCTGACCCGGGGCACCGGCCGCCCGGCGGGGATGTGGTACCGGCGCAGAAGCGCCCGCAGGCGGGCGCGGTAGACGGCCATGTCGGCCGGCTGCCAGTCGGCGTGGGTCTGGCAGCGCCAGGGCGCGTACAGCTCGTGGTGGTAGGGCGAGGTCAGGCTCTCGGCGTGGCCGATCACGTCGCCGAGGGGGATGTGGTAGCGCTGCATCAGCCAGGCGGTCAGGCGCAGCGACGCCCGCATCTGGGCCGGGTCGTCCAGGACCTGCGCGTCGGAAATGCCGACGTGCTCGATCCCGAGCGCCGTCAGGTTGAGACCGACCGTATGGCGGCAGATGACGTCGAGCGGCACGAGCTGGTAGATGGTGCCGTCCCGGTCGACGATGAAGTGGGCGCAGGTGCCCGGCAGCTCGTGCAGCTCGGAGTCCGGGACGTCCTGCGCGAACGCCGACCAGGCCGAGATCATCGTCGTCGAGACGGTGTAGTGCTCGACGATCACGTGCGGGCCGCGGATGTGCCACGTCTCGACGCCGTAGTGGCGGTTCGCGTACGCGGCCGTCTCCGCCAGCCGTTGGGCCGGGAACGAGATCGGCTTCCAGACGATGGGGGGCCGCGGCAGGCGCGGCGGCGGAGGAGACGGCCCCGAGGTGGGCGCGGACGTGGCCGACTGGATGGCGACGGTCAGGCTCGCGCTCGATGCCCGCGGGGTGCTCGACCGGGCGGCCGGGCGGGGGACGTGCGTCTGCCGGGAACCGGCCGGGGGCGGCGGCACCGCCGCCGCCCCGCCCGAGCTGGAGATCGCGTAGGCGGCCGCTCCGCCGGCGAGCGCGAGCACGACCAGGATCGCTCCTGCTGCCCAGCGGCGTGCGCGCGTCGAGTGCACCGCGGAAGCCTAATGCGGATCGGCGCGGTTGCAGGGAATTTACGTCCGTCTTAGGATGCCGCCAGATACTGATGAGCGTGGAAGTCCTGATCGTCGATGACGAGCCGGCGGTGGTCGACGCCCTCGATCGCGCCCTCGTCCAGGAGGGCTATTCGGTGTCGTCCGCGGGCGACGGCCGGGCCGCGCTCGACCGGGTCGCCAAGGCGCCGCCCGACGCCGTCATCCTCGACGTGAGCATGCCGCAGATGAGCGGCCTCGAGGTGTGCCGGCGGCTGCGCGCGAACGGCGACCGCACGCCCGTGCTGATGCTGACGGCGCGCGACCAGGTCACCGATCGCGTCGCCGGGCTGGACGCCGGCGCCGACGACTACCTGCCGAAGCCGTTCGCGCTCGAGGAGCTGCTTGCCCGCCTGCGCGCGCTGCTGCGCCGGGCGAGCACGGCCGACAGCCAGGGCATGCTGCGCTTCGCCGACCTGACCCTCGACCCGGCCACCTACGAGGCCCGCCGGGGCGATCGCGTCATCGAGACCACCCGCACCGAGTACGCCCTGCTCGAGCTCCTGATGCAGCATCCCCGGCAGGTGCTGACGCGGGCGACGATCTTCGAACGGGTCTGGGGCTACGACTTCGGCTACGCGTCGAACTCGCTCGACGTCTACATCGGCTATCTGCGCCGCAAGACCGAGGCGGGCGGGGAGCCACGGCTGATCCACACGAAGCGCGGGATCGGCTACGTCCTGCGGGAGCCGTGAGCTTCCGGCTCCGACTCACGCTTGCGTCGGCGGCGGCGGTGGCCCTGGCGGTCGCGGCCGCGTGCGCGATCGCGTACATCGTGGTGGGGCAGCGCCTGTACGGGCAGGTCGATTCGGCGCTGCGGGCCGAGGCGAACGCCGCCCGGCAGCGGCTGGTCCCGCCGGCCTACCAGATCCCGTCGCCGGAGCTCTTCTCGAGCTCCGGCAACGACTACATGCAGGTCGTCGGCGCCGACGGCACGATCGTCGGCCACTCCCGGAACATCCGCGGCCAGCTGCCCATCACGCAGGCGGCGCTCGACGCGGCACGCTCGCCGGAGCGGTTGACGCTCCAGACGATGACGGTCCAGGGCGTGCACCTGCGCGTCGTCACCATCTCGCTCGCCAACGGCTTCTCGCTGCAGATCGCCCGCCGGCTGACCGACGCCGACGTCGTCCTGCGGCAGCTGCGGATCTGGTTCCTGCTCGTCGCCGCCGGCGGCGTCGCGCTGGCCGCGCTCCTGGGGGCGTTCGTCGCCCGCGAGGCGCTGCGGCCCGTGCGCAGGATGACCGACACCGCCGAGCACGTCGCCGAGACGCACGACCTCACCCGCCGCATCGACGTCACCGGGCACGACGAGCTCAGCCGGCTCGCCACGAGCTTCAACACCATGCTCGCCGCGCTCGAGCAGGCCGTCGCCGCCCAGCGCCAGCTCGTCGCCGACGCGTCCCACGAGCTGCGCACGCCGCTCACCAGCCTGCGGACGAACTTCGAGGTGCTGATGCGGCCCGGGCCGCTGCCCGAGGAGAGCCGCCGCCGGCTCGAGCGGGACGTCCACCGCCAGTTCGACGAGATGGCCGCGCTCGTCGGCGACATCGTCGAGCTCGCCCGCGACGGCCCGTCGCCCGGCGAGGAGGACGACGTGCGCCTCGACGTCCTGGTGGCCGAGGCGGTCGAGCGGGCGGAGCGGAACGCCGACGGCGTCGGGTTCCGCCTGACCGCCCGGCCGACGCTCGTGCGCGGCGTCCCGGCCCGCCTCGACCGGGCGGCGCGCAACCTGCTCGACAACGCCGCCAAGTGGAGCCCGCGGGGAGAGGAGGTCGAGGTCGAGGTCGGCGAGGGCGTCGTCCGCGTCCGCGACCACGGGCCGGGCATCGCCGACGCCGACATGCCGTTCATCTTCGACCGCTTCTACCGATCGGCCGAGGCGCGCAGCATGCCCGGCTCCGGGCTGGGCCTCGCGATCGTCCGCCAGGTGGCCGAGGCGCACGGCGGGCACGTGACGGTGCAGGCGCCCGCGGACGGCGGCAGCTGCTTCGTGCTGTGGGTGCCGCCGCTGCCGGTGCCGAGCGAGGATTTGGTCGACGTCTGAGGCCCCACGCGGTCTCGACAAACCCTTAGGCCGCGCTCAGACTGTTCTTAGGCGGGCGGTGTTCAATAGTCACCACAGCCCGCGTGACCTCCTCGGAGACGCCCGGGCGCTCACGAGCCGGCTATCGGAGGGACATGCCGGCCGTTGGGCGCCCGGAGCAGTCGGGTCGCGCAGGCGGGCGGTGCCCCCCGCCCGGACTACGGGTTACCCCTCCTCGTAGCCGGGCGGGAAATCCGCCGCCTGCATAAACGGGGTCAGACCCCTTTTATTCAGTCAGGCACCGACGGCGACACGGGCCGGTGTCTCGGCCTCCACGGCCGGGATCCGGAACGAGAGCCGCGTGCCCTCGCCGGGCGCCGAGTCGATCTCGATGTCGCCGCCCGCGAGCCGGATGCGCTCGATCGTCGAGTCGAGCCCCAGGTGCAGGCGGGTGCGGTGGCGGTCGAGCGCCCGGTGGACGTCGAAGCCGCGCCCGTCGTCCATCACCATGCCGACGAGCTCGCCGTCGGCGTGCACGAGCGTCACCTCGAGCCGGTGGGCGCGGGCATGCCGGCGGACGTTGGCCACCGCCTCGCGCACGATCCGGTAGACGAGCGTCTCGAAGTCGCCCGCGTAGCGGGGCACCTCCACCTCGACGGCGATCTCGAGCCCGAGCTCCTGGTTCGCGTGCTCGACCAGGTCGCGCACGGCGGGCGCGAGCCCGTGCGCCTCGAGCAGCGGCGGGCGCAGCTCGAACATCAGCCGTCGGGTGCGCTCCAGCGCGAGAGCGAGCGTGTGCCGGGCCCGCAGCGACGCCTCGGCGGCCTCCTCCGGCTTGCCCCGCTCGTCCGAGAGCCGCTGCCGGTCCAGCGAGAGGAGGGTCGCGGTCAGGATCTGGACGGTGTCGTCGTGCAGCTCCTCGGCGATCCGCGCCCGCTCGTCCGCCTCGGCCCGCAGCATCTGGTTCAGCACCATCCGCCGCTGCTCCTCGGCGTCCTCGAGCGCGGCCCGCAGCTGCTCGCTCTCGCGCAGGCGGCGCAGGCTCAGCGAGACGCGGATGGTCACCGCGAGCAGGACGAGCACCGAGAGCACCATCGCCACCCGGTTGGCCGCGCCGATCAGGTTGAGCGCCTGGAGCGCGACGGCGATGAGCGCGAACACGGCGGTAAACCCGACCACGGGCCGCGCCGGGGTCGGCCGGGCGGGGCCGGACGGCACGATCGCCGCCAGCGCGAGCAGGACGGCCGCCACGGGGACGAGCGTCTGCCGGGGGCCGCCGGGGAGACCGGCCATCGCCGCCGTGCCGTGGTAGAGCGAGAGCGCGTCCGCGGCAGCGAGGACGACGGCGCCGGCGAAGAGCAGCCACCGCTCCCGATGGCCCCGGGAGGCAGCCAGCGCGGCGCATCCGGCCATGACGCCGAGCAGCGCGAGGTCGGACGCGATCCAGATCCCGTCCACCGCGATCCCGGCGAGGCGCTGGTGGGTGTGGTCGAGCAGCGGCTGTAGCCCGACCTCCGCGGCGACGGCGGCGAGCGTGACGCCGCCGATCAGCCCGTCGACGACCAGGCCGGCGTCGAAGCGGTCGGCGCGGCTGCAGGTGAGGAGCACGACGGATGCGAGCAGGAAGGGGTAGAAGGCGAGCCACAACGCGGCTGCCGACGGCGTCACGGACGCGAGCCCGTGCCCGAGCTGCGGCGCGGCGGCGATCGTGACCGTCCCGTAGCCGGTCAGGCCGATGCCGAGGGCGGTCCAGGCCGCGCGGTCGGCCCGGTCGGCGGCGCCGCGGCCGGCCACGGCCAGTCCGCACAGGATCATGGCGGTCGCGGAGAGCTTCCCGTCGAGGCCGGTCCCCGCCCACGACCCGGCGGTGCCCGACGTAACCCGGGCGACGTGGAGGGCGACGAGCCCCAGGGCGGCGGCGGGAAGCGCCGCCAGGATCAGGTGGACCCGGCGGCGGGCGCGCATCGGTGTCTGGGCGAGTTGCACGTCCCGGTATCCTCGCCCGCGCTTCGCCGGGCCGTCTCCCCGCTTCGAGTGATCGTTCGTCACACCTGTGGGTGATCCACAGAATTCTTACAAATGCAGGCATTTTCTGGGTTTCGCACAGGTTCTGCCAGCGCGCGCTCGCGGCCGTGTCGCCCGCCGGGGCCTACACTGATCCGCGATGCCGGGGTTCCGGATCGAGCGGAGGCGGGACGGGCGCAGATCGGTGCGCCTGATCGGGTGCTGCGGCGACCCCGACCGGATACGCCGCGATTACGAGCAGGCATTTCTGGAGCAGACGCTGGCCGAGGGCGGCACGCTCGTCTCGTCCGGCCCGGACGGGGTCGAGCTCGTCGATCGCCGCGGGCGCACGCACCGCCTCGGCCCGGGCGTCACGCCCGCCTCAGCCTGACGCCGGCGGGTCGGCCTCGGGCTCCGGGGGAGGCGCCGGTTGGGGCGGGTGCGCATACGGCGAGAGGCCGGCGAAGGCCATCACGCGGATGCCCGCGACCGTCGCGAGCACCATGATCCCGGCGTCGAGCAGGTCGGGGGTCGAGAGAGCGAAGAAGTCGCGCGCCGGCTCGAAGCTGAGCGCGCCCAGGTAGCCGGCACCGAGCGCGCCGACCAGCGCGAGGATGCCGATCGCGTAGGGCCTGCTCGCCGTCATCCGCTCCGCGTCGAGGACGAGCAGCAGGTAGAGGCCGAGGGCCACGAAGACGGTGACCGCGGCCGTGCGCGCGTCGGTGATGGACCGCACCCGGACGGCCCGCTCGAGCAGGTATGCCGCCAGCACCGCGCCGGCCATCACCGCCCCGGCCGGGATCGAGAACCGGGCCACCTTGCGCAGGAACGAGCGCGTGTCCGGCCGCTCGTTCGCCGGGATCAGCGCGATGACGAAGCCGGGGATGCCCACCGTGACCGTCGCCGCCAGGGTCAGGTGGCGGGGCAGCAGCGGGAAGCCGGCGGTCACGAGGCCGAAGGTCAGGATCACCGCCGCGGCGAAGACCGTCTTGGTCACGAAGAGGCGCGCGACCCGCTGGATGTTCAGGATGATCTGGCGGCCCTCGCCGATCGCCGCCGGCACGGCCGCGAAGCTGTCGGTGACGAGGACGCTGTCGGCGACGCTCTTCGCCATCTGCGCCCCGCTGCCGAGCGCGATCGCCAGCCGCGAGCCCTTCATGGCCGGCACGTCGTTCACTCCGTCGCCGATCATCGCCACGTACCGGCCGGCGTTGCCGAGCGACTCGATCAGCACGCGCTTCTGCTGCGGCGCGAGCCGGGCGAAGATCGTCGAGTCGGTCGCCGCCTGCGCCAGGTCGGCCCCCTCCGGCAGGCTGGCGCCGTCGACCGGCGGCCCCTCGACCGTGATGCCGGCCCGCTCGGCGACGGCGGTCACGGTGGCGGGCGAGTCTCCCGACATCACCTTCACCACGACGCCCTGGCCGCGGAGGAACGCGATCGTGTCCGCCGCCTCCGGGCGCACGTGCTCCTCGAGCGCGATCACGGCGAGCGGCTCGATCGCCGGCGGCGCCGCGCCGTCCTCCGGCGGGGAGGGCTCGGCGGGCGTCGTGCCGAGCATGAGCGTGCGCCTGCCCGCGGCCTCGTGCTCGGACACGAGCGCGGACGCGCCGTCGCCGAGCAGGACGTCCGGGGCGCCGAGGACGAGCGTGTGGTCGTCGCCCTCGAGCCGGCAGGCGCTCCACTTCCACCGCGAGGAGAACGGCACCTCCGCCGTTGCCGGGCGGGCGGTCGCCGGCAGGGCGGCCGCGATCGCGTCGATGGTGTCGTTGCGGGAGGAGATGCTGGCCGCGTACTCGCCCGTCCGCCGCTCCGCCTCGTCCACCGCCGCGCTCCCGGCGGGGAAGACGCCGTGCATCGCGAGCGTGCCGTCGGTGAGGGTGCCGGTCTTGTCGAGGCAGACCGTGTCGACGTTTGCGAGCGACTCGACGGCGTTGAACGCCTGGACGAGCATCCCTTGGCCCGACAGGCGCACCGCCGCGACGGCAAACGTCAGGCTCGTGAGCAGGACGAGCCCCTCGGGCACGAGGGTCACGATCCCCGCCGTGGCGGTCGCGGCGGCCGATCGGAACGGCGCGTCGTGGTTGATCAGCACCCAGACGAACGCGGCCCCGAGCGGCAGCATCACGGCGACCGTCGCGAGCAGGAGGCGGTTGATCTGGTGCTCGAGCGGCGAGCGCCGGTAGCGGAACTCGCGCGCCTCGCCCACCACCTGCGACGCGTAGCTCGCCTCGCCGGTGGCGCTCGCGATGTAGCGGCCCGCGCCCTCGACGCAGAACGAGCCGGACAGGATCTCGTCGCCGACTCGCTTCGCCACGGGACGCGATTCGCCGGTCAGCTGGGACTCGTCCAGCATCAGCGCGGAGCTCTCGGCCACCGAGCCGTCGGCGACCACCTGGTCGCCCGGACGCAGGGTCACGAGGTCGCCGTCGACGACCTCGCCGGCGGGGACGGTCGCCTCGGCGCCGTCGCGCACGACCCGGGCGTGGGGGGCGACGAGCAGCGCGAGCCGGTCGAGGGCGCGCTTCGCCCGCACGTCCTGGAGGATGCCGATGGCGGTGTTGGCCACGAGGACGAGCCCGAACAGGCCGTCGGCGGGCCGGCCGGCGATCAGGATCACGACGAAGAACGCGCCCAGGATCAGGTTGAACAGCGTGAGCGTGTTCGACCGCACGATGCTCGCGTAGGAGCGGCTCGTGGCGTTCGCCTCGGCGGGCGGGGCCGCCGCCAGGCGGCGGCGGGCCTCGACCTGCGAGAGGCCGGTGAGCCCGGCGTCGGTCACGGTTCCGAGTCTAGAGGGGCACCTTGGAGCCAGGCGGGGTCTGACCCCGAAGGGAAGTGCAACAGAACTGCCGCGGCCGACGTTCGGGGTCAGACCCCGGTTCTGGTCGTTGCGCGATCAATACTTGACGGCTCAGGTATCTCTTGGTAGAGTTCCTTGCGTAGTCAAGTTTCCACGGAGGTTTCAAGTCCAATGAGCACCATCGAGTCCACGAACGCCGCAGTCCTTCCCGCCGGGACGTGGCAGCTCGACCCCGTCCACTCCCAGGTCGGCTTCGCCGTCAAGTACATGGTGGGGACGTTCCGGGGCAGCTTCTCGCCCGTCGAGGCGACCCTCACGGTCGGGGAGAACGGCGAGGCCCGTCTGACCGGGTCGGCCAGGGCGGAGAACGTCAAGGTGCAGGAGCCCAGCCTGGTCGCGCACCTGCTCGCCCCCGACTTCTTCGACGCCGAGCGGACGCCTGACCTGCGCTTCCGCTCGACCGAGGTACGCGCGGACGCCGGCCGGATCACGGTCGACGGCGAGCTCGAGATCAAGGGCGTGACCCGCCCGGTGACGCTCGCGGGCGAGGTCGGCGAGCAGATCACGGATCCCTACGGCCGCGAGCGGATCGGCATCACCCTCGGGGGCACTGTCGACCGCACCGAGTTCGGCATGAACTGGAACAACCCGCTGCCGAGCGGCAAGTCGGCGCTCGCGAACGAGGTCGCCCTCGACGCCGAGCTCTACCTGGTGAAG
Source organism: Actinomycetota bacterium (assembly GCA_046732235.1). Lineage (GTDB taxonomy): Bacteria > Actinomycetota > Thermoleophilia > Gaiellales > JAICJC01 > JAICJC01. The sequence continues at coordinate 4,617 of JBKPMQ010000259.1, read as the reverse complement.
GAGTAACGGTCGCGATGAAGATCCTCGGCGTCTCGGGCAGCCTGCGCGCGGACTCGCACAACACGGCGCTCCTGCGCTGCACCGCCCGGCACCTGCCGGAAGGCGTGGAGCTCGAGGTGTGGGACGGCCTCCGGGACATCCCGCCCTACGACGAGGACCACGACGTCGACCCGGCCCCTCCGGCGGTCGCCGCGTTCCGCGCGGCGCTCGCCGGGGCGGACGCCGTACTCTTCTCCACCCCCGAGTACAACTCGTCCATCCCGGGCCAGCTGAAGAACGCGCTCGACTGGGCGTCACGCCCGTTCGCCACGAACGTCCTGCGCAACCTCCCGGTCGCCGTCGTGGGCGCGAGCACGGGCGCCTTCGGCGCCGTGTGGGCGCAGGCGGAGCTGCGCAAGGTGCTGGGCGCCGCCGGGGCGCGGGTCGTCGACGGCGAGGTCATGCTCGGCCACGCCCATCGGAAGATGGACGAGAGCGGCGTGCTGCTGGACGACGAGGTGCGCGAGCAACTCGTCGAGGTCCTCACCGAGCTGGCGGACGCCGCGCACGCTCGGCCGGCTCCCGTCGCCGCCTGAACCGGCGCGACGACTCCGCCCGGGCTCTACCGGTGCGGTTCGTTGCGATCCGGCCGCCGCGCGGGAGTCGCCCTGTGCACCGGCGTACGGGAGTCACCCACGGGTTCCTGCTTCCCGCAGCGGACGCACCGCCGGTGCCACAGCCGGCCCTCGTTGTAGAGCGACTCGAGCACCCACCGGTGACGGCACGACCGCTCGACGGCCAGCCGGTCCTCGCGCCGCACCCCCAGCCAGAGGGCCAGCAGCAGGAGGCAGAAGACCACTCCGACCACATCCGACAGCATTCGGTTTGGCTACCCGGGCGAAACGCTGCCCAAACACCCCGAATCGCTCGTGGCTAGGGCAACAGATGAACGGTGCGGCTGATCATCGTCATGTCGAGGATCCGGCGGATCGAGGGCGAGCCGCAGACGAGCTCGAAGCGGCCTCCGCGCTCGGCCATCCGCTGCGCGGACGCGAGGATCACGCCGAGGGCCGTCGAGTCCAGGAACGTGACCGACGCCGCGTCCACCCGCAGCACGGAGCAGCCCTCCGCCTCGGCCGCGTCGAGCGCCTCGCGCAGGGCGTCGGCGGAGTTGATGTCGAGCTCGCCGTCGACCCTAACGACGGTCGCCGTCTCCTCCACGGTATCCCGCGTGAACCGGGCCGATGCCGCCCTCGGAGCACCCCTGCTACTGGCGTCGTCCATCGCCGAAACCTTACCCCGTTGGTCGCATCGGGCACCACGGCACCCGGCTGAACGCCGTCCTCAGGGGGCATGACCGGGTCACGCGGCATCGGCATGTTTGGGATACCGCCACGAGCGCACACGTCATTGCAGACGACCCGATCCCGGAAGGAGCACTGCGCCGAGATGGAATCGCTCTCACACCGCACCGACATCGAGCTCATCACCGCGTATCGCGAGGCCGGTGACCCTGCACCGCGCGAGCAGCTGGTGATGCGGCACTCGGGCCTGGTGCGCTCGATCGCGCGCCGCTACCACGGCCGCGGTCTGCCCCTCGAGGACATCGAGCAGACCGGTTACGTCGGCCTGATCCAGGCGGTCGACCGCTACGACCCCTCCCGGGGCGTCCCGCTGCGCGCCTATGCCGCGCGGACCATCGACGGTGAGATCATGCACCTCTTCCGCGACCGCGGCTGGGCCGTCCGCGTGCCGCGCTCGCTCCAGGATCTGAGCCGGCGCGTCGCCGCCGTGCGCGAGCGCATGGGGCACCGCCTGGGCCGATCGCCGTCGCTCGAGGAGCTGGCAGAGGCGACCGGCGAGAGCGAGGAGCGCGTCGCCGAGGCGATCGCCGCCGGCCGTGCCTACACGGCCGAGCCCCTGATCGAGCCGGATGCCGCGACCGAGAGCTCGGGGGCCGACGGCCTCCCCGCCGGTCGGGTGCTCGCGTCCGACGAGCCGGGCTTCACGGCCACCGAGGACCGCGACCTGCTCGAGCGGGCGATGCGGGCGCTGCCTCCGCGCGAGCGCCGGATCGTGGGCCTGCGCGTCTACCACGACCTGACGCAGGCGGAGATCGCGGCGCGGACGGGGATCAGCCAGATGCACGTGTCACGTCTGCTGCGGGGCTCGCTCGAGACGATCGCCGAGGAGATCGACGCCGACGCCGTCGCCTCGTAGGGCGTCATCGCGTCCGGATCAGGTCTAGGCCGGCCCAGGCGCGGGCGCGGCGGCGCCGGCGATGGCGTCCGCGCGCGTGGGCACCGCATCCAGCCGTCCCGCCATGCCGGTCAGCTCGAGCAGGCGGCGCACGCCGTGCCCGGTGGTCTCGCCGAGCGCGCAGCGGAACCCGACGGAGCGCTCGGTCGCCTGCTCGCGGGCGCAGATCAGCACGCGCAGCACGGTGGAGTCGATGAAGGTCGTCCCGAGGAGGTCGATGACGACCGCGTGACCGGCCTCGAGCGCGGCCTCCACGCGCCGCTCGAGTTCGGGGGCGGTGGAGAGGTCGTGCTCGCCGGTGACGACGATCACCTCGACGCCGGGCTCGGCCCGCTCCACGACGATCCCATTCACGGCCTGCAGGATAACCAACAACCGTGCGCGGTCACGACGCGGACGAGCCGACGTCGAAGGTCATGCGAACCACGGTGCCCGCGCCGTCGGGCGTGTCGATCTCGAGCGCATCGGCAATCGCCGCCATCACGGGCAGGCCGACGCCGAGCCCGGGGCTGTCGACGCGAGGGGCCATGCCCGAGCCGTAGTCGCGCACCATGACCACCAGCTCGCCCGCGGGGGAGAGGTCAGCGGATGTCTCGAACTGGCCGTGCGAGTCCGGATAGGCGTGCAGCACGGCGTTCGCGCACGCTTCGGTCACCGCGAGGGTGATGTCGGAGATCCGCTCTTCGGGCACCCCCGCGGCCTCGAGGAGCCCACGCAACGCATGGCGTACCAGGGGGACGTTGTCCGTCTCGGCCGCCAGCTCGAGCTCGAACCCGGATGACCTCGAAGTCATCGTTGTGTCGGATACCCGACCGTTCATCGCCCTACTCATTCCCCGTTAGCCGCAGGACAATCACGGCGACGTCATCTGCCGGCGGGCCCGGCTTGAACTCGAGCACCGCCCGCTCGATCCGGTCGGCGATCCCGGCCGCGCTCAGACCCCCGGACTGGCGCAGGAGATCGAGCAACCGCTCCTCCCCGAACATGCGCCCCTCGCGCCGCTCCTCGGTCACGCCGTCGGTGTGGAAGACGACCGCATCGCCCGGGCGCAGGTCCACGGTGAGGTCGGAAAGGTGCACCTTCTCGTAGATCCCGAGCAGCGTCCCCGGGGTGCCCGCCTCCTCGACGCTGCCGTCGCTGCGGACGAGGAGCGGCGGGGGGTGGCCGCCGCAGCAGACGGTCAAACGGGCCCCGTCCTCATGGGCCTCCAGGCGGCCGACCGCGACGGTGCAGAAGCGGTGCTCGATCATCTGCCGGAGCAGGGCCTGGTTCAGCGTCCGCAGGATCGCCCTCGGCGAGCGCTCGCGGACGGCCGCCGCACGCACCGTGTGGCGGGCGATGCCGGTCATCGCGGCCGCCGGCGCGCCTTTCCCGCACACGTCGCCGATGGCGAGGAAGAGGCCGCTCTCCCCCGTCTCGAAGGCGTCGTAGAAGTCGCCGCCCACGTCGCCGCCGCCGCCCGCCGGGTGGTACACGGCGGCGAGCTCGATCCCCGGGACGTCGGGCAGGTCGGGCGGCAGCAGGCTGCGCTGGAGCGTGCGTGCGACCTGGTCGCGGTCCTGGTACAGGCGGGCCGTGTCGATGGCGGTCGCCGCCCGGCGGGCGAGCTCGGTGGTGAACGCGGCGTCGTCCGGCCCGTACGTGCGACCCGACTCGGCCGTAACGAGCGTGAGCGTCCCGTGGGTGCGGCCGCGGGCCGTGAGCGGGGCCACGATCACCGATCGCAGGCCGAGGCCGCGGAGGATCGCGCGGTGCTCCTCGTCGGCCGCCGCTTCACGGAACGCCGCCGGCGCCGGGGCCACGGCCGGTCGGTCCTCCCCGCGCAGTCCGCTCGCGCCCGCGGCGGCCTCGGGGTCGGCCGGGTAGCGGCGGACCAGCTCGCGCGCGAGCTCGACCCTGGCGGGGTCCGAGTGGGCAACCCAGATCCGGTGGGAGCGGTCCGGCTCGACCAGGTCGACCGCGCACCAGTCGGCGAGGTGCGGGACGATCAGGTGGGTGAGGCTGCCAAGCGCGGCCCGGAAGTCGAGCGACTCGCCGAGCACGTCGGACGTGCGCGCGAGCAGCTCGAGCCGCAGCCGGGCATCGTGCTCCGCCTCGTAGGCCTGGGCGCGGTCGACCGCGAGGGCGATCCGGCCGGCCGCGAGCCCGATCAGGTCGATCTCGTCCTGGCCCAGCGGCCGCGGCGCGAGCCAGTCGGTCTGAAGCACACCGACCGCGCGCGGCCCGATCCGCAGCGGCGCCGCCAGCAGCGTGCGCACGCCGCGGCCGACCAGGAGCGGCCCCGTCTCGGCGTCGGTCGGATCGTGCACGACGACCGGGCGCCCCGCGGCCACCGGGGCCGCTGGCTCTTATACACATCTGACGCTGCCGACGACAGTC
>JBKPMQ010000258.1:0-5519 GCA_046732235.1 Actinomycetota bacterium | reverse complement strand
CATCGCCACCGAGGCCCGGGCCGACGCACCGCTCATGCCGCTGCGCCTCTTCCGCAACCGCTCGCTCTCGGGCGGCAACGTGGTGGGGCTCATGCTCGGAGCGTCGATCTTCTCGATGTTCTTCCTGCTCACCCTCTACATGCAGCAGGTGCTCGGGTACTCTGCGCTCAAGACCGGTGTCGGCTACCTGCTCGTCTCCGGGGTGATCATCGCGTCGGCCGGGGCGTCGCAGGCGCTCGTCACCAAGATCGGCGTCCGCACGGTGCTCGCAACCGGGATGGGCCTCACGGCCGCAGGCCTGGTGTACTTCAGCCAGGTCTCGGTCGGCGGGTCGTACTGGGTCGACCTCGCGCCGGGCTTCATCCTGTCGGGCGTCGGCCTGGGCTTCTCGTTCGTGCCCGTCACGATCGCGGCCCTGGTCGGGGTGGATCAGCGGGAGGCCGGCGTGGCGTCCGGCATCATCAACACCTCACAGCAGGTCGGCGGGGCCCTGGGGACGGCCATCCTCTCGACGGTCGCGTTCACCCGCGTCAGCGACTACCTGTCGAGCCACGCCCCCGCGCCGGACATCCTCCTGCGCGCCGACGTGGACGGCTTCTCGATCGCGTTCCTGGTCGGCGCCGGCCTGGCGGCCCTCGGCCTCCTGGCCACCCTGACCATGGTGCCGCGCGGCGTCGCGCCGGAGCAGGTTCCCGACGAGGCGACCGAACCGGTCGCGGCCTAGCGAACCGCTCGTTCCCGGGGAGGGCGCACCGCGCGCCCTTCCCGGGACGGCTCAGTGCTCCCGGCGGGAGTGGAGCACCGCGCGCAGGTCGCCGACCCGGCCGAGATGGGCAAGCTTCGCCGGGTTGCGCACGGTGCGCACGGTCTCGATCACGCCGCCGGGGGCGACGTCCAGCACGATGACGTAGAGGATCCCGCCCTCGCCGTCGAGGACGAGGGCCCCCGGCGCGCCGTTGATCTCCGCCCGGCGCATGGTGACCCCCGCCTCCTCCGTGTGGCGCCCGAGGCCGGCGAGCAGGGGCACCACCCGGTCGCGGCCGACGATGGGGCGCGGCCAGGCCGGAGGCACGCCGCCGTTGTCGCCGACCACCGCGACGTCCTCGGCGAGCAGCTCGACGAGGCCGGTCATGTCGCCGTCGTGCACGGCCGCGAAGAAGCGGCCGGCGAGCGCCTCGCGCCGGTCGGCCGAGGTCTCGGCCCGGCGCCGCTCCTCGCGGACGTGACGGCGGGCGCGCACGGCCAGCTGGCGGCAGTTGTCCTGGCTTCGGCCGACGATCTCGGCCACCTCGCCGTAGCCGTAGTCGAAGACGTCGTGGAGCAGGAAGACCGCCCGCTCGACCGGCGTCAGGCGCTCGAGCACGAGCAGGAACGCCATCGAGACGGAGTCGGCGTCCTCCACGATTCGGGCGCCGTCCGGCACCGTGGCGTCGGTCAGAAGCGGCTCCGGCAGCCAGGGCCCGACGTAGCTCTCCCGGCGCACGCGCGCGGAGCGCAGGTGGTCGATGCAGAGCCGGGTGACGACGGCGCACAGGTACGACTTCGGGTCCTCGACCTCGGTGTGGCCGCCGCCGACGGCGCGCTGGTAGCGGACATAGGCCTCCTGCACCATGTCCTCGGCCTCGACGACGCTGCCCAGCATCCGGTAGGCGATCGAGAAGAGCAGCGGGCGCAGGTCGTCGTGGGCCTCGGCCATGCCGACCTCAGCTTCCCGGCCCGACCGCGACGGCTGCGCCCGATGCGGCCGAGGCGTAGAGCGCATCGATGGTCCGGATGTTCGCGAGCGTGTCGGCGTGCGAGACCACCTCGGGCGCGCGGCCCGTGAGGACGCAGTCGGCGAAGTCCTCGACCTCGAGCCGGTACTCGTCCGCGGCCTCGACGGGGTGTGCCTCCTCCCGCCCGCCCGCGTCGGCCCGGATCACCGTGACCTCGTCGTCGGGACGAAGGACGAACGCCCTCGGGACGGTGATGTCGCCCTCGGTCCCGAGCAGCCGGACGTGGTGGCGGTACGGCTGGGACAGGCTGCTCAGGATGAGCGCGGACCCGCCGTCGCCGAAGTCGAGCACGCCGCGGAACTCCTCGTCGACGCCCTCGGGGCTCCGGACCGACGACCCGCTCACCGAGACCGGCGCGCGCCCGAACATCCACCGAGCGACGTTGACGCAGTAGGAGCCCACGTCGTACAACGATCCGCCGCCGTACTCGCGGACGCGGCGGACATTCGTGGAGTCGCGCACCGTGAAGGTGAAGACGGCGACGACGGCGCGCAGCTCGCCGATCGCACCCTCGTCGAGCAACCGGCGCACGACCTGCCACTGGGGATGGAAGCGGTACATGAATGCCTCCATCCACACGACCCCGCGGGAGCTGCAGTGCGCGATCATGTCCGCCGTCTCGGCCGCGTCGAGCGCCGCCGGCTTCTCGCACAGGACGTGCTTGCCGGCGTCGGCGGCCCGCTTCGACCACTCGGCGTGGAGGTGGTTCGGCAGCGGGACGTAGACGGCGTCGACGTCCGGGTGGGCGAGCAGCTCGGCGTAGCTTCCATGCACCCGCACGGCGTCGCGCAGCGGTCGCCCGTCGGCGGTCGCGAGCTCGGTCTCGCCCAGGAAGCGCGCGGCGCCGTCGCTCGAGCTCGCAAGCGCCACGAGCTCGGCGTTGCGTGCGCCCAGGATGGACGGGATCACCACCCTGCGGCCGATGTTCGCGGCGCCGACGACGCCGATGCGAACGCGGTCCACGGCCCCCTCTCCGTCAGGGCCCGAGGCTAGCAGACGGCGTCGCGCAGCTGCTCACGCCAGAAGCGCATGAATCCGTGCGCGTCGGAGCCGGGGTATGCGAGCGCGATGTGCTCGAAGCCCGCGTCCGCGAACTCCCGCACCGCGGCGGCATGCCGGTCGACGTCCGGCCCGGCCGGCACGGCTTCGCCCAGGTCCTCCGGCGTGACCGTCTGCGTGGCGGCGTCGAAGTTGGCCGGGTTCGGCAGCTCCGACTGCACCTTCCAGCCGCCCGCCGCGAACCGGAACTGGGCGTGCGCGTCGGCCAGCCCGGCCTGCTCGTCCTCGGCCCATGCCAGCACGACCTGGCCCCAGGTGCCGGCCGGGTCGCCGCCCGCGCCGAGATACGCGGAGACGATGCGCTCGTCGGGCTCGGTCGCGCACACGCCGTCGGCGATGTCGGCGGCCAGCTCGGCCGCCCGCGGGCCGCCGGCGGCGACGTACGTGTTGATGCGCCGCCGGGGCAGGTCGAACACGCGCGCGTCCTCGACGACGAAGTGCTCGCCACGGTACGTGACGTAGCCGCCGTCCCAGAGCTCCCGGATCACGTCCGCGGCCTCGCGCAGCATCGCGTGGCGCACGTCGACGGGCGGCCAGCCGCGGCCCACGACGTGCTCGTTCAGCCGCTCACCGGCGCCCAGGCCGAGCGTGAACCGCTCGTCCGAGAGCACGGCGACGGTCGCGGCCATCTGGGCCACGATCGCCGGGTGGTAGCGCATGATCGGGCAGGTCACCATCGTCGCCAGCTCGATCCGGTCCGTGGCCTGTGCCACCGCCCCGAGCACGCTCCAGGCGAACGCGGAGTGCGACTGGCTCGTGAGCCAGGGATGGTAGTGGTCGGAGATGACGAGGAAGTCGAACCCGGCCTCCTCCGCGGCCACTGCCTGGCGGACGAGATCCTTCGGCGGGTTGCCCTCGCAGTACAGCGTGTAGCCAAACCGGGGCATGGCAACCCTGTTCCCCGGGGGGCGCCTCTTTCGAACGCGGAGGCGCCCCCCGGATGTGCTACCCGACGGCTACGACGGGCGCTGCCCCTCCCCGGACCCGTGCCCACCACTGTTGCCACCATGACCACCCTGCGACCCGGCGGCGGGGTCGGCCGAGTGGCTGTCTCCGTTCTCGCCGTTGTGGCCGTGCTCGCCGGCGTGGCTCTTGCCGTTGCTGGCCGCCGCGGAGATGGTTGCACCCTTCGCGCCGGCGGTGCCGGTCGTCGAGTGGGCGAGCGCCGAGATCTCCGCCCCGTGGCCGTGGCTCGAGCCATCCTTCGCGTCCGAGCCGCCGTCCTCCGTCGACTTGTCGCCCGCATGGCTGCGCCCGTCGCTCGCGACCGCCGCCACCGCGGCGCCCTTGGCGGCTCCGGTCGCCGTCGTAGAGTGGGCGACCGAGGACACCGTCGCGCCGTGCGTGGTCGACGGCTGGGATCCCCCATGACCCCCGCCGTTCGTCACGCCGAGCGACTGCAGCACGCCCTCCGCGGTCGCGGACGCGGCGGCGGGCAGGCCCGCGGCGTAGGCGGTACCGGACGCGGCGGCAAGCGCAACAGCTGCTGCGGCGATCGTGAGACGGGACCGGAACGGGGTGGCTACGAGCATCAGGCGGCTCCTGGGACGACGCGGCACCGACGCACGGCCGGCCGCGATGGCGGATGTCGGTGCGGCTGCATGCGGCGCACGCGCGGTCGCGATCAGCTCGACAACCGCCTCGAAGCCGGGCGGGGCGTCGGCGGGATCGACCAGGCCCGTCAGGATCCTGTCCGCCGTCTCCATGTCGAGTCGCGTCTTGCCCATGCCCTGTGTACATCGCATGACAAGCTTGTCGCGTTACACCGGGCCGTCAGCGTCCGTGTCGCGGCGTAGCTCGTCTGCCAGGCGTCGCAGAGCGCGATGCTGCAGGACGCGGACAGCGCCGGGCGACCGGCCCGTCATCTCCGCGACCTCCTCGGCGCTGAAGCCTGCCAGGACGCGCAGGAGGATGATCTCGGCCTGCTGCCGGGGCAACCGCGCGATCCGGGCGACCGCGCCGTCGCGGTCCACCTGGTCGAGCTCATCCGGGGCGGCGCGATCGAGGGCCCGATCGCCGGGTGGGTGCAGCGTCACCGCCTTCCGCCACCAGCGCCGTCGCTGGTCGAGCGCTCGGCGGCGCGCGGTCGCGAAGACCAGGCGGCGCAGGGCCATCTCGTCGCCGCGAAACGCCGATCCGCGGCCGACGACCTCGACCCACACCTGGGATGCGACGTCCTCGGCCACGTCGGCGCCGGCGACCGCGCGCAGGTACCGGACGAGGTCGGCGTGGAGCGACGAGAACCCGGCGTCGATGAGCTCGGCAAGCGGTGCCTGCACGCGAGGCATGCGCGATCCGGACCATTCGCGATGACCCACGCCCCACCTGACCCATGAGCGGGCGATTTCCTGCGCTCGATGACGAAACCGCCCTGCGGCAGCCGCGGTCAGGCCTTGTCGCTCGCCTTGCCGTTGCCGTTTCCACCGGCGGCGCCGCCACCTGTGGCCGTCGTCGTCTTCGTCACCCCGCCCCCGGGGGTGGTCTTCGTCGTCGTGGGCGGCCCGGAGGTGCCGCCGCCGTCCGGCTTCTCGCCCGTGCTGCCCCGCGCGCCATTGGCATTGCCGTTGCCGGTCGCGGGGCCGCCGGCCGGCTTGGTGCGACCCGGGGCCGATCCCGACCGGCCGGGCGCCGCGCCGCCGGATGCGCCTGCGCCTTGCCCCTTGCCCTTGCCGTTCGTGCCTCCCG
>JBKPMQ010000257.1:0-4390 GCA_046732235.1 Actinomycetota bacterium | reverse complement strand
GGTCGTGACCGACCGCCGCGCCGTCCTGCTCGCCGGCGGCGTGGGCTCACGCGCCGCCGTCGTCCCGCTCCAGGCGATCGGGGACGTCGAGGTGTTCGCGCCCGCGGCCGGGCGCGTCCTGCACTACGGCGGCGTCGTCGTCGGGGCCGGCGGGCGCCGCGGCCTCCTGTTCGGGCTGCGCCGGCTGCCCGACCCCGACCTCCTCCTCGGCCTCCTCCTGGGCCTGGCCGAGGAGCGCGAGGACGCGCGGCCGCCGTGGTCCCGGCCCTCGCTCACGCCCGCGTCCCTGCGCTAGGTGGCGCACCGTCGTTCACGGGTCGGATGATGCCGACCGGTCAGCTGGTATACCGGTTCTCGCTCGCGCGAGCTACGCTCCGGGATGGAAACGACCACCAGGCCGGACGGGGTGGGTCCGTCGGCCGGGAAGCTCGACCGGAAGGGTCACGGAGCGCGTCTGCACGACCGGACGTGGGAGGGAGGCAGCAGCGAGTAAGCGCGAGGCATCGGTAGATCACGGAACGCCATGCGCGCGGCTGCGCCTCGCATGCGACCCGGCGGTCGTCGCGGAGGCCCGCAGAGCTGTCGCACGATTCGAGGCGGGCGTCCCGGCGGCCGTGATCGAGTCGGCCCGCCTGCTCGTGAGCGAGCTCGTCACGAACAGCCTCCTGCACGGCATCGCCGAGGGGGACGGCTGGATCGACGTCGTGATCGAGCGGCGGGCGCGATGCCTTCGGATCGAGGTCGCCGACCCGGCGTCCACCGGGCGGCATCCCGTGCTGCGCAGCGTCGACCCCACGAGCACCTCGGGATGGGGCCTTCAGCTGGTCGATCGGCTCGCCTCTGACTGGGGCGTCGAGACCGATTGCGGCACCTGCGTGTGGTGCGAGATCGCCACCGGCTGAACAGCGCCGCCGCCACTCCGTCCGGGCCGCCATGGTACGATGCCGAACACACGTTCGACTGATCAGGCATTGCTAGAATGTGGCTGTTTTCCGCTTGAACATGCGGTTTCCAGCCATTAAGGAGTTCGGTGGCACACGAGCACATCGTCATCCGGGGGGCGCGCGAGCACAACCTCAAGGACGTCACGGTCAGCCTCCCCCGCGACCGGCTGGTCGTCATCACCGGCCTGTCGGGTTCCGGGAAGTCGAGCCTCGCGTTCGACACCCTCTACGCCGAGGGCCAGCGCCGCTACGTCGAGTCGCTGTCGGCGTACGCGCGCCAGTTCCTGGGGCAGATGGACAAGCCCGACGTCGACTCGATCGAAGGGCTCTCACCGGCCATCTCGATCGACCAGAAGACCACCGCCCGGAACCCGCGCTCGACCGTCGGCACCGTCACCGAGATCTACGACTATCTCCGTCTCCTGTTCGCCCGTGTGGGCCATCCGCACTGCCCCAAGTGCGGCCGTGAGATCTCCGGCCAGTCGGCCGAGCAGATCGTCGAGCATGTCCTGGGGCTGCCGGAGGGGACCCGGTTCACCGTCGACGCCCCGGTCGTGCGGACGCGCAAGGGCGAGTACCGCGACCTGTTCGAGCAGCTGCGCGGCGACGGCTACACCCGCGTGAAGGTCGACGGGCAGCAGCTGCTGCTGGAGGAGCCGATCGAGCTCGACAAGCAGGTGCGCCACTCGATCTCGGTCGTCGTCGACCGGCTGGTGATGAAGCCGGGGCTGCGCACCCGCCTGACCGACTCCGTCGAGACGGCGCTGCGGCTGGCGGAGGGGTTGGTCGAGATCGCCGTCGTCGACGGCACCACGACCACCTACTCCGAGCAGTTCGCGTGCCCCGACGACGGCATCTCCCTGCCCGAGCTCGCGCCGCGCATCTTCTCGTTCAACTCCCCTCACGGCGCCTGCCCGCGCTGCACGGGCCTCGGCACCCAGCGCGAGATCGACCCCGACCTGGTGGTCCCCGACCCGAGCCTCTCGATCTCCCAGGGCGCGCTCGTCCCGTGGACGGTCATCAACTCCAACTTCTACACGCAGGTGATCCAGGCGATCGCCGACCGCTACGAGGTCGACCTGGACACGCCGTGGGCCGACCTCCCCGAGCAGCAGCGGAATCTGTTCCTGCAGGGAACCGGCGGCGACAAGCTCTACGTCACCTACCGCAACCGGATGAACCGCAAGCGCAGCTACATGCTGGCGTTCGAGGGCATCGTACCCAGCCTCGAGCGGCGCTACCGCGAGACCGACTCGAGCTACCAGAAGGAGCGCATCGAGGAGTACATGGCGCTCAAGCCGTGCCCGGCCTGCCACGGCGACCGGTTGAAGGACACGAGCCTGGCGGTGACGGTCGGCGAGCTGAACATCGCCCAGGTGACCCGTATGTCGGTGACGTCGGCGATCGACTTCGTCGACACGCTCGAGCTGACCCAGACCGAGCAGGCGATCGGCGTCCGCATCCTCAAGGAGATCCGCGAGCGGCTGACGTTCCTGGCCGACGTGGGCGTCGGCTACCTGACGCTCGGCCGGGCGGCGGCCAGCCTGTCCGGCGGCGAGGCCCAGCGGATCCGGCTCGCGACCCAGATCGGCTCGTCGCTCATGGGCGTTCTCTACATCCTCGACGAGCCGTCGATCGGTCTCCACCAGCGCGACAACGCCAAGCTTTTGGCCACGCTCGAGCGCCTGCGCGAGCTCGGCAACACGGTGATCGTCGTCGAGCACGACGAGGAGACGATCCGGGCGGCTGACCACATCGTCGACATGGGGCCGGGGGCGGGTGAGCACGGCGGCCGCGTCGTCGCCGTCGGGACGGCCGAGCAGGTGATGACGTCGGAGCGCTCCATCACGGGCGCCTACCTGTCGGGGCGGCGGGCGATTCCGGTGCCCGACCGGCGCATGCACGACGCCGGCTGGTTCGGCGTCCAGGGCGCCACCGAGCACAACCTCAAGGACATCGACGTCGACCTGCCAGTGAGCAAGCTGATCTGCGTCACCGGGGTGAGCGGCTCGGGCAAGAGCACGCTCGTGAACGAGGTCCTGTTCAAGTCGCTCGCAAACCGGCTCAACCGCGCCCGGGTGAAGCCGGGCGCCCACCGGACGGTGCGGGGGATCGACGCGTTCGACAAGGTCATCGACATCGACCAGTCGCCGATCGGGCGCACGCCGCGGTCGAACCCCGCCACCTACACGGGCGTCTTCGACCACATCCGCGCGCTCTACGCGACCTCGCCCGACGCGCGCGCCCGCGGCTACAAGCCGGGCCGCTTCTCCTTCAACGTCAAGGGCGGCCGCTGCGAGACCTGCCGCGGCGACGGCACGATCAAGATCGAGATGCACTTCCTGCCGGACGTCTACATCAACTGCGAGGCCTGCCACGGGCGCCGCTACAACCGCGAGACGCTTGAGGTGAAGTTCAAGGGCAAGTCGATCGCCGACGTGCTCGACATGTCGGTCGAGGAGGCGCTCGACTTCTTCGCGAAGATCCCGAAGCTGCGCCGGCGGCTGCAGACCCTGCACGACGTCGGCCTCGACTACATGCGCCTGGGCCAGCCGGCGACGACGCTCTCCGGCGGCGAGGCCCAGCGGGTGAAGCTGGCCACGGAGCTCAGCAAGGTGGCGACCGGCCGCACGCTCTACATCCTCGACGAGCCGACGACGGGCCTGCACACCTACGACATCGAGAAGCTGCTCGAGGTGCTGCAGCGGCTCGTCGACGCGGGCAACACGGTCGTCGTGATCGAGCACAACCTCGACGTCATCAAGCAGGCCGACTGGGTGCTCGACCTGGGGCCGGAGGGCGGCGATGCCGGGGGCCAGGTGGTGGCCCAGGGGACGCCCGAGGAGGTGGCTGAGACGCCCGGCAGCCACACGGGCGAGTTCCTGCGCCGGGTGCTACCGGTCTACGAGGCGGAGCAGGCGCTTGTCGGCTGAGCTCCGCCCGGTGGCCGTGCCGGACATGTCGGTGCGGGCGCGGGCGGTCATCCCGGACGGCCAGGGCCGGGTCCTGTTCGACCGCACCCATCACGCCGGCAAGGCGCCCTTCTACTGGCTTCCGGGCGGCGGCGTCGAGCCGGGGGAGACGGCCGAGGAGGCGCTGCGGCGGGAGCTGATCGAGGAGGCCTCGCTCGTCATCCGCGTCGAGCGGCTGCTCTACCTGAGCGAGAACCTGTTCGTGGAGTCCGGCGAGTACCGGCACGAGGTGATCCTGTACTTCCTGGCCGAGGCGGGGGAGACGCTCCCCGGCGCGCCGGTCGACCTGCGCAACCACGAGTGGCATCCTCCGGACGCGACCCCGGGGCCGTTCCTGCCGCCCGACGTCGCGTCCGCCGTCGTGGACGACCTGCGAGACGGCTTTCGCCGTCCGGTCCAGCACCTCGTCACCGACGAGCGCCCGTCGGCGTCCGCGTGACGAAGGGCGTCCGCAAGGCCGGGAAGACTCTGAAG
>JBKPMQ010000256.1:0-2319 GCA_046732235.1 Actinomycetota bacterium | reverse complement strand
GGCCGGCGCACGCGCGGATATACGGTCAACCTGTACCGGGAGAAACCCGGCGTGAAGCTCGTGCGCCGCGGGCGGTACGGGCGCGTGAAGGTTGGCCCCCTGTCCCTCGAGTGGTATCCGTCGTAGCGGGGCCGGCGTTGGGCATCGACGACCTGCTCGACCGGTCCCGCGCCCGCCTCGCACGCCTGACGCCCGAAGCAGCCCACGCTGCCGTCGAGAACGGCGCCGTCATCGTCGACACCCGCCCGATCAACCAGCGCCGCGCGCAGGGCGTCGTCCCGGGCGCGGTGGTCGTGTGCCGCACCGTGCTCGAGTGGCGGGCGGATGGCACTTCGGGGCACTCCGACGTTCGTCTCGTGGGCAAGCATCTGATCGTGATGTGCGCGGAGGGCTACTCGTCGAGCCTGGCCGCCGCGACGCTCCAGGAGCTCGGCCTCCTGGCCACCGACATGGTCGGCGGGTTCAGGGCATGGCGGGACTCAGGGCTCCCCGTCGAGCCCTGCACCGAGTGAGGGCGGCCGTCAGCCGTCGGCGCGCAGGCCGACGATCGAGAAGCTCTCGACGTCGATGAGGCCATGGTCGGTGATCTTGAGCTCGGGGATCACCGACAGCGCCAGGAACCCGAGCGAGTGGAAGGGCGCCTCGAGCGTGCATCCGAGGGCGGCGGCGGCGTCGCCCAGCGCGCGGCTCGCGGCGACGACCTGCTCGGCCGGGGCGTCGGACATGAGCCCGGCCACCGGCAGCCCCAGCTCCGCCTTGATGCCGCGGTCGTGGACGGCCACCATCCCGCCGCCGATCTCGCCCAGGCGGCGCACGGCCCGCACCATGTCGCCGTCGTCCGCGCCCGCCACGACAACGTTGTGGGCATCATGGGCGACGGTCGAGGCGATCGCGCCCCGCCGCAGGCCGAGGCCGTGGATGAATCCGAGGCCGACCCGGCCGGTGCCCAGGTGGCGCTCGACGACGGCGATCTTGGCCAGGTCGCGCACCGGATCGGCGAACGCCGCGCCATCGGCGATGCGCGGCGGCATGGCGAGGGCGTCGGTCACGATCTGGCCGGGGCGGACCCCGATCACGCGCGCGTCGCCGCCCTCCCAGGGAATGCGGAGGTCACCGCTCGTCAGCGGCGCGACGTGGACCGTGTTCCGCACCCAGTCCGGCACGTCGGCGGAGGGCAGGTCGGCGGCGGTACGGCCGTCCTTCAGCACGGCCGCCGGCCGGAACGTCTCCAGGTCGGGCAGGAGCAGCAGGTCGGCTCGGTACCCGGCGGCGACCGCGCCGCGGTCGTGCAGGCCGTGCCACAGCGCCGGGTGGTGCGAGGCCATGACGAGCGCGTCCGCGGGGTCGACGCCTGCCGCGACGGCGGCCCGCACCATGGAGTTGATGTGGCCCTCGGAGACGATGTGGTCCGGGTCGCGGTCGTCGGTGCAGAACGCGAGGCGGCTCGGCCCGAACTCGGCCACGAGCGGGATCAGCGCGGCCAGGTTGCGCGCCCCGGAGGCCTCGCGGATCAGCACCCACATCCCGGCGCGGAGGCGCTGGCGGCCCTCCTCGAGGGTGGTCGCCTCGTGGTCGGAGCGGATGCCCGCCGCGGCGTAGGCCTGGAGGGCCGGTCCGAGCACGCCCGGGGCGTGGCCGTCGACGTGGTCGGCGCCGGCCAGGCCGAGCTTCTCGAGCTCGGTCGCCGACGCCGCGATGACGCCCGGGAAGTTCATCATCTCGGCCAGCCCGAGCACGCGCCGGCGGCGCAGGAGGCCCTCGAGGTCGCCCGGGGTGAGCGGGCGCCGGGGCGACTCGAAGGTCGACGCGGGCACGCACGACGAGGCCATGAAGAAGACGTCGAGCGGCAGGCCCTCGGTCGAGTCGAGCAGCCAGTGGACGCCGTCGGTGCCGAGCACGTTCGCGATCTCGTGGGGATCGGCGACGACGGTGGTCGTCCCGTGCGGGAGCACCAGCCGGGCGAACTCGTCCGGGAGCAGCCGCGACGACTCGATGTGGACGTGGGCGTCGATCAGGCCGGGCACGACCCACATGCCGGTCGCGTCGAGGATCTCGTGGCCGCGGTAGTCGCCGACGCCGGCGATCCAGCCGTCGGCGATCGCGACGTCCGCCCGGAGCCACTCGCGCGTGAACACCGAGAGGACGTGCCCGCCGGTGACGACGAGGTCGGCCGGCTCGTCCCCCCGGGCCACCGCCAGCCGTCGCCCGAGGTCGCTCATTGCTGCAGAGTATGGGGACTGTCCCAGCCCCGCGGGAACAGTCCCCGCGTTTCGGCGACGGTCAGCCGTCGAACGGGACGAGCAGGTCGCGGCCCTCGGG